>CAZMBO010000012.1:0-3973 GCA_964564655.1 uncultured Nitrospina sp.
CTTAGTTAACTAAAACACGTTGTAATTTAAACGCGATTTCACATGATTCCATTTGGTCGAATTGGTCCTGATTTACTAGGGGTTCTACGATAGCCAGTATTGAATCGCTACCATTTAAAACCCTCAGACTCATTCCCGGTTCGAACTTTATAGGCACAGCCTTCAATGAAGATTTAGGCAAAGCCCTCCCGTTAATTATCTGTTTGGCAAATTCATCTTTGATGCGAATTTCCGGAAGAAAGGCTAGAACCTTTTCCACTGAAAAAAACACATCTGGCTTACTTAAAGTTGCTTCTTTTAAAGCATCCAGTGTGATAGATGATTCCAGATCAAATATCCCGACCCTAGTTCTAACGAGACCCGACATGTGTGCCCCACACCCAAATTCTTGCCCAATATCATGGCATAAGGTTCGGATGTAAGTCCCCGCTGAACAATGGACTTCAAAGTTTACCCGATTTTTACTCCTGCTGACAAATTCTATGGAGAAAAAATGTACAGAAATAGGCTTTCTTTCGATAGTAATACCATTTCTGGCTAATTTGTAAAGGGGAATTCCATTGTTTTTCTTGGCCGAATACATCGGTGGCACCTGCTTTTGCTTGCCTGTAAAACGCTGAAATACTCCTTTTATCTGGTCATTTGTTACCCCAGAAGTATTTCCTGTAGATACCACTTTTCCAGTAGCGTCCTGCGTGTCGGTTGCCGATCCCAATTCCATAGTACATTGATAATACTTCGGTAGAGGAGATAGAAATTGAATGATCCGGGTGGATTGACCAAGACAGATAGGAAGAATTCCCTCAGCCATCGGATCCAGAGTACCAATATGACCGGCTTTTTTTATTCCCAGTATCTTTTTTATCTGGTTCACCATGGAAAAGGAGGTAGGACCTTGAGGTTTATATAGGTTCACTATCCGATTCTGGGTGCAAGTCCTTGAGGATTCTTGTGATTTTTTCAACATGTTCTGCATTATCGTCTTTTTTAAATTCCAATTCAGGCAAATATCTTAAATATAGGTTTTTACCCAAAGAATTTCTTATAAATCCCTTTGCACTTTTCAAAGCTTCCAAAGTATCGATTTTCTCCTGTTCTGAGCCCATCACACTGACAAAAACTTTTGCGTGTTTGAGGTTGTCGGAAACCTCGACCCGCGTAAGGGTTGCAAATCCGATTCGAGGATCTTTTAATCCGCTCTGAAGCAGTTTTGAAATTTCTTCAAGAAGCAGCTCTTGGATTCTTTGAGAACGTTTGAATCTCATAGCCACACCTTAATATTAGTTTTCAATTCTCAAAAATTTACAGAGTTCAATAGTTATCGGAACTCATACTTAATATTTCGGTTTTATAATCCACTATTTCAGCCAGGTTCATTCTGTCGATTGCATTAATGACTTTAGCCATCAGACCATCCATGTAGGGTTTGTCTGAACCCACTGCGGATATGCCTATATGAAGGCTTTGCCAGACATCCTGATTACCTACCTCGGCAATTGAAACATTAAAATCATTTTTTAGCCGGTCTTTAATGGCTCTCACAACGCGTCTTTTTCCTTTTAAAGAGTTGTTGCCATGTAAATAAAACTTTATGGAACAGCAGCCAATGACCATCTATCTTTTGTAATTTTATGAAAGTCAGGAGGTTATTTCTTCCATGATAAAAGGTTCAATAATATCCCCCAGTTTTATATCCTGAAAGTTATCTATTGAGATTCCGCATTCATAGCCTGCGACTACTTCTTTCACATCGTCCTTGAATCTTCGGATTGACGCTATTTTCCCTTGATAGATGACCACGTTGTCGCGAATAAGTCTGGCCTCTAAATTCCGCTCGGCTTTTCCGGATAATACATGAGACCCCGCAATCGTGCCCACTTTCGGGATAGTAAACACTTCTCGAACCTCGACTCGACCTACGATTTTTTCTTTAAATTTTGGTGCGAGCATTCCTTTCATAGCCGCCTTCATATCATTGATGGCATCGTATATGATGCTATACATACGAATGTCGACCTGTTCTCTTAAAGCAAGTTTGCTTGCTTGATCTGTGGGACGGACATTAAACCCAATGACGATGGCGTTCGATGCAGTTGCAAGCAACACGTCTGATTCGGTAATGCCGCCAACAGCATCGTGGATACATTTTATTCGTACTTCATCGCCGCCTAGTTTGCTAAAGGCCTCCCGAACCGCATGTATGGAGCCTTGAACATCTGCTTTAACAATCAAGCCCAATTCTTTTATCTGTCCTTCAACGATTTGTTGATGTAAGTCATCCATGGTGATTCGAGTTGACTTAGCTAACTGAGCTTCTCTTTTTTGTTGTAGTCTCATGTTGCTCAGCTGTCTTGCTCGCCTTTCATCTTGAACTACCATGAAATGGTCGCCTGGCTGCGGAACGTCAGGCAGGCCTACAATTTCAACAGGTGTGGAAGGAGCCGCTATTTTTATTTTCTTCCCTGAGTCTCCAATTAATGCTCGAACTTTTCCAAAATGGCATCCAACGATAAAAGGTTCACCCACTTGTAGAGTGCCGCTTTCAACAATCAGTGTTGCAACAGGACCTCGACCCTTATCTAACTTGGATTCAATGATAACCCCTTTTGCTCTTAATTTTGGGTTTGCTTTCAACTCCATAATTTCAGCTTGAAGGATGAGGTTTTCTAAAAGGTTATCGATTCCAGTTCCTTTTAAGGCGGAGACCTCGATATAAATTGTTTGTCCACCCCAATCTTCTGGTAGAAGGCCCTGATCGGCCAATTGTTTTTTCACCTCATCGGGTTTGGAGTCCGGTTTATCAATTTTATTTATCGCAACAAGAATAGGTACACCCGCAGCCTCTGCGTGGTGAATAGCTTCTTTTGTCTGAGGCTTGATTCCATCATCTGCAGCTACTACCAGTACAACAATATCTGTTACTTGTGCACCACGGGCTCGCATGGCTGTAAAAGCTTCGTGTCCAGGCGTATCCAGAAAAGTGATCGCGGAACCTCTAATATGTGCTTGATACGCGCCTATATGTTGTGTAATACCCCCGGCTTCTACTTTAGTAACTTCGGTATTACGTATTGCATCGAGCAATGAAGTTTTACCGTGATCCACGTGTCCCATAATGGTCACTATGGGTGCCCGAACAATATGGTCTTTGGGATCGTCCTCTTCTTCTTCGATAAAGTCGAGTTCTGACTTTTCAGTAAGAAGTTCAACTTCAAATCCCAATTTATCCGCGACTTTGCTTGCAAGATCAAAGTTAAGAGTTTGATTGATGTTAGCTAGAACACCAAAAACCATTAGCTCTTTTATGATTTCATTGGGAGTGGTTTTTAAAGTTTCAGCTAGATCTCGGATAGGAATGTTTTCGCTGATCTTTACCAGTTCAAATGCTTGTTCTTCTTCTACGGGTTCAGGTTTAGGCTCAGGAGAGGGTTCTTCAATAACTGCAGGCTTTTTAATTTTTGGTTCGACGGCTTTGGGCTTTTCTTTCGCAGGGACTTTGGGTTCTTCTAATTCTGGAGATTTCTTTTCCTGCTTGACAATTTTTAAGCCTAGTTTTTTTCCAGTCTTTGCTTCAGTGGTATTTTTGCTTTCTTCCTTTTTAGCTTTAGTCTTAGTTTTTTTGGCAGTAGTTGTTTTTTCGATCTGCTTTGTTTTTACAGGCTTCTCTTTTTTTGCTTCATTTTTTTTTATTTTATCTGATTTGGCTTTTGTTTTCGCTGTTGTGATTTTTACTTTTGAAAGTGTTTTTAGTTTAATCTTTGTTTTAACTTTTGCAGTCTTAGGTGAAGCTTTGGCAGGAATTTTAGGCGAGAAAAGGTCGCGTATTTGGTTGGCTGCCTCTTCATCAACGGAACTCATGTAGTTTTTTACTATAACTTTATTCTTTTTCAGGGCTTCAATGATCTGGTCATTCTGCAGGCCAAGTTCCAGAGCCAATTTGTTTACACGAATCTTAGCCAAACTTCCTCCTGTG
>CAZMBO010000012.1:4073-15918 GCA_964564655.1 uncultured Nitrospina sp.
CCGTTCCTGAATTTTTTCTGCCAGCTCTATCAAGCCTGTTGCTTTTTTGGGGCCGATTCCTGGCAATTCGATTAGCCCTTTAGCTCCTTTATTTAATGCCTCTTTAAATGTGACAATATTATTATTGAATAAAATCGTCATTATTTTTTCTCCAAGGCCTTTGGCCTTTTTTATTTCCTCAAGAAAGTCGACATCAGATTCTTCGTTGGAAACAATAAAGTTCGGCTGCTCTCCCATTTCTAAAGCTTCAGAAGGTCCTTTGATATCTACTTTCCATTTAACGAGTTTTGCAGCCAGTCGCACATTTTGCCCTTTTTTCCCAATTGCAAGTGACATTTGATCTTCGGCAACAATGATGGTCATTTGCTTTTCTTCGCGGTTAAGGATGATCCTGGAAATTTTGGCCGGGCTTAGTGCATTTTTAATATAAGTTTCAGCGTCCTCTGAATACTCAACGATATCTATCTTTTCCCCTCGCAACTCTTGAACGATAGATTGAACACGCATTCCCCTCATGCCGACACAGGCGCCTACTGCATCAATGTCACGGTCATTGGTGCGCACAGCAATTTTAGTTCGACCATTGGGTTCACGAACTACACCCATAATCTCTACCATGCCTTCGCTTATTTCCGGGACTTCCATCTCGAACAATCTTTTGACCAAACCAACATGGGTTCTGGAAAGGATGACTAATGCGTTTTTTGGGGTTTTTCGAACATCCAGAACATAAGCCCGAATACGCTCACCACGGTTAAAGCTTTCTCGGAAAACCTGTTCCCTACGTGGCAGCATTCCTTCTGCATTTCCTAGGTCAACGATTAGATCACCATATTCCATGCGGTGTACGATTCCATTAATGAGTTCGCCTTTTTTACCCTTATATTCGTTGTGGATCAGTTCGATTTCAGCTTCACGAACTTTCTGGACGATAACCTGCTTGGCAAGCTGTGCAGCGATACGGCCGTAGTTTTCCATTATCTGTTGGACAAGAACTTGATCACCTAATTGCACATCTTTGGAGAAAGAGGTAGCTTCTTTGAGGCTTATTTCTTCGCTTGTATTTATGACTTCTTTGACCACGGTTTTTTCAAGATAAATTTCTACTTCCCCGGTAGACTCATTGAATTCGCTTTGTAATTCTTTGACGGTGGGGTAACGTTTTCGAGCTGCTACCTCTACCGCTGCCTTTAAAGCATCTATCAATACGTCTTTATCGAGGCCTTTGTCCCTGGCTAATTGTTCTAATATACTGAGAGTTTCCAGACTCATTGTTATTCCTAAATTTCTATGACTAAATTTGCTTTGGCAACTCGATTTATAGAAATTATTTGGAGTTGCCCATCCACCTCAAGGTGGATCGATTGATTTTTAAAATCTTTTAGAATCCCGGTAAACTTTTTTCTGCCATTCAAGGGTGCGTGACATTGCACACCTATTTTTTTTCCAGAAAACCTGATGAAGTCTTTTTCCTTTTTGAGCACCCGATTTAACCCAGGAGAAGATACTTCCATGGTATAAGCAGGTTCAATGACTTCTTCAACTTCAATCAAGTCTCCTACGAGACTACTTATCTTTTGGCAATCTTCCAGTGTTACCCCGCCTTCTTTATCAATAAAAACTCGGAGAACCCAGTTTTTACCTTCTTTTTTGAATTCGACATCAACCAGTTCGAGTCCCTTCGCCAAAAGGCCGGGCTCGATCAACTCTATTACGGATTGAGTAACCGGGGCTTTTCCCATTTATGCCTCAAATGTGTAAGAGAGGATCACCAGGAACTATAACCTGGAATCAGTAAAATCCACAAGGAAGAGGAAACTAAAAACTTCTCGTTATCCAAGGGAAAAGCAAAAAAAAAGCGGGCCAAAGCCCGCATTGCAGAGCCCTTATTCAATTAACGTAATTTTACAAGAATTACGTTCTAAATATCAAGGGAAATTTCGGAACAGAGAAGGTCGAGTAATAGTTTATAAGTCCTTTAAAATATTAGGGATGTCTTTTATAACCTGTGGATAGGGGTGTAATTGAGATGCTTGAGTTTTACGAATTTTTATTTCAACATTTCCTTCATCAAGGTTTTTTGGCCCTACGATAATTTGCATAGGAATCCCTATTAAATCAGCATCCTTTAGTTTTACTCCTAATCGATCTTCGCGATCGTCAAGAAGGACCTCAAGTCCTATTTCTAATAGCTGGTTATAAATGGATTCACAAGTATTTTTTAAGTCATCTTTTTTAAAATTTACAGGAATAATAATGACCTCGAAAGGAGCTAAGTTTAGAGGCCAGACTATTCCTTTTTCATCGTGATTTTGTTCCACAGAGGCAGCAGCTGTTCTGCCAACACCAATCCCGTAACATCCCATAGTCATTAAATTTTCTTTTCCATTACTATCTAGATAAACGGCTTTCATTGCTTCACTATATTTTGTTCCAAGGATAAAAATATGTCCGACTTCAATTCCGCGTTTTATCTGGTATTTTCCTTCATCGCACCGGGGGCAAGGATCACCGGCAAGAATGCGCCGTAAGTCTCCAAACTTTTTGATTACAAGATCGCGTTGAATCTGAACTCCAGTAAAATGGGTGTCGGCTTTGTTAGCTCCGGTCACAAAGTTTTGTAAGGAGGCAAGTTCTTGGTCTGCATAAATAGGAATATCCAAACCAACCGGACCAATGTATCCACAAGGAAGTTTAAGTTTCTCGGTGATTGTTTTTTCAGCTGCAGGTAGGAGCCATTCGCAGCCAATCATATTTTTCATTTTAATCGGATTGATTTCATGGTCACCGCGAACCAGTCCAGCTACAAGCCCATTTTCATTTTCTAATAAAATGGTCTTAACAATCTGTTCGCATGGTAAATCTAAAAAGGAAGAAACTTCTTCGACAGTTTTTTTGCCAGGGGTATGAGTTTCTTTAAGCTCCTCTAGGTTCTTTTTAGGTATTGTTATGGGAGCTTGTTGGGCCTCAGCAAGTTCGATATTAGATGCATAGCCACATGCTTCGCAAAAGCCTATCTCATCTTCTCCGGAATCTGCGAGCACGGCAAATTCGTGAGAAAAACTTCCACCAATGGTTCCCGAATCTGCCTGAACCTGTTTGAATTCCAAACCGCAACGCCTGAAAATATTTGTATAGGCCTTGGCCATTTTCCCGTAAGTTTTTTGAGTGTCAACCTCATCGGCGTGAAAGCTGTAAGCATCTTTCATTATGAATTCCCTGCCTCGCATAATTCCAAAGCGAGGTCGAACCTCATCGCGAAACTTTGTTTGTATTTGATAAAGAATCGTGGGAAGCTGCCGATAAGATTTGATTTCTTTTCGAACTATATCTGTGATTACTTCTTCGTGTGTAGGTCCATAGCAAAATTCCCGGTCGTGTCTATCCTTGATTCGAAGCAATTCTTTGCCATAAAAATTCCATCGCTTACTTTCTTGCCATAATTCCGCAGGTTGAATACTTGGCAAGAAGACTTCTTGTCCTCCAATTTGATTCATTTCCTCGCGGATAATTGCTTCTACCTTTTTCAAAACTCTAAGCCCAAGTGGAAGGATGGAGTAAATGCCTGCTGCAAGTTGCCGGATCATTCCGGCTCGAACCATGAGCTTGTGGCTTACTACCTCAGCATCTGCAGGCGATTCTTTTAAAGTAGGAATTAGTAATTTTGAGTAATACATTTTTCTTATATGAGAGTTAATTTGGAAAGCAGGTTTTATTCACTAAAAGATTTCTCAGCAAGAGCAATGTGCTCTGCATTATGAATTTCTAGCCAGCCTTTATGAATTTCCATGTAATGGATAATGAAGCCACGGTCAATCATTTCTTGTATGAGGTCGGTGAAGTTGAGCTGTGATATATCTTCAGACTCCTGGAATTGACCTTGGTAATTTTTCATAACATCCTTATATGTTTCGATTAGCTGCTCTGCCCCGGTTTTGCTAAATCGTGCTAGGCCTATGAATTCATGGCTGGCAGTTACCGGATTTATTTTGCTTCCAATTTTCGCGACCACATTTTCACTGGCAAAACGTATTTCCCTACGGGCGGGTTTGTTTTTGTGCTTGGCGATGATGAAATCAAGAATATTTCCTTCTTGAGGCTTATGGTATTGGGTGGAATTGTCTGCTACTAAGATAATGTTTTCTCGCCGATTCATCAGTTCTTTTATAATAATATCTTCTGTAAGAATATCTGAGTAAAGCATGATGAACCCGTTATTCATCTTTTCCTTGCCAACAAAGAGCGAGTTGAGCGCAGAGCCATTTTTATAATCCGGATTTTCAAGGATAGTGATTCCCTCTGCTTGTATTTGATCTCGACCGTATCCGGCAATAACAGTAATGTCTGCCAAATTGTTGTTATTTAAAGTCTGAACTTGATGTCCGAGAAGGGTTTTGCCGCATATTTCGAGCATGGCCTTCGGTTTTCCATTGAGCATTTTTTTGAAAATAGGATCTTCTCCGGCAGCAGGAATAATTACTGGTATGTTGGTGGATTGTTCATTTTCCTGATCCTTTTCTTTAACATCCAAAAAGCCTACGGTTTTAAAAACTTCTCTTACGGTGCTGCAAATTGGATCGACTTCAAGGGATCGCTGGTTACGAAGTATTGTTTCTGCGGTTTCAGTCATGGCTTTATATGCACTTCTGAGTAGATGATTTGCATGAATAATGATTTGGAATCCGGCAGCGCTAAGTTCATTTTCTGTAGTTTGGTTATAAGTTGTGGGGACACAAACCAAAGTTTTTTTTAGGTTTAATTGGTTAGTAATTTCTTTATAATGTTGGGCAAACTCAAATATTTCATTAGCAGATTTGGATTTGGAATGGATCATGATTCCATCCGCTCCCGCCTGTAAATAAATTTTTGCTCTGTTCACCGCATCTTCCATGGGTTTTCCCGCGATGAGACTTTCAAGCCTAGCGATAATCATAAAATCATCGGTCTTTTGAATATTTTTTCCTCGACAAATTTTTTGAGCAAAGACCTCTGGGTCTTCCAAGTTTTGTTGGATTCCTTCCTCAAGGCTATTTCGCTTTGGAAATACCTTATCCTCAATAATGATTGCAGAGACGCCTGCTTTTTCTAGTTTAGATACGATATATTCAAATGCGTTAGCATCTCCTCCGGTATCGCCATCGACAATCATGGGCTTATTGGTAACAGCAAGAATTTCATTGATGGTTTGAAGCCTAGAATCAAAAGTTACTACTTCAATATCCGGATGGCCTTTTGAGGCGGAGTCTGTGAGGCTGCTTTCCCAAAGAGCGTCGAACTCACGAATAACAGGTATGCCTTCAAGTTCTCCTTTAACATGAACATTATTGGCAATAATTCCGCTCAAACCGTTATGTGCTTCTAGAACACGCACGGTCTTTCCCTTTTTCAGTAGGGCTTTTAATTTCCCTCTCCGTTGCTCAGGGAGTATGTTGTTGAGCAGGGTCATTTGTTTCCTTCTAATTCAATAAACTCTCGAATCCACGAGGCCACATAGATATCTTCGAGGTCAAAGTTTTTCAATGTTTGAAGTAAGATCTCGGATTGTTCTTGAAGCGAGATATTTTTATCTAGAAGAATCAGGTCTTTTCCATTCATTTTGCAATACCCGCTTTGTATTTGGAACTCCTGATTGTTGAGATTTACTACTTCAATTTCAATCGCTAGTTTTTCTGCAACACTTTTCAGGTCTTGGAGCCTGCTTTTTACATCCAACATGGCGGATAAATTTTAATTGACAATGGACTTAGCTAATAACCCTCATAATGTCGTTGTAAAATGCAAATACCATTAGACTTATTAGCATGAAGAGTCCTACCTGTTGCGCTCTTTCTCTATTCCTTTCGCTAACGGGTTTTCCTTTAAGAATTTCAATCAGAAAAAAGAAAATGTGACCTCCATCCAACACCGGGATGGGCAGCAGGTTTAAAAGGCCAAGGTTGATGCTCAACAATGCTGTAAGCCGAATCAGTTCATTAAATCCCTGCTCGGCCTGTTCCCCGTAGACCTGAAAAATCAATATAGGGCCGCCAATGGAATCGGCAGGAATAGATCCCCATATCATTTTTTTAATGCTTACTGCGATTAAAAAAATTAATTTTCCGGTTTCTTCGAAAGATCTTTTTAGGGCACCCAGAAACCCATATTTTTCCTGGGTCATTTCTCCGCTCATACCTATGCCGAGCATTCCTATTTCAATTTCTTTTCCCTGGAGGTTTTTTATTTTCTTTTTTTCGGGTGTTAATTTCAGGGCAATCTCGGTGCCATTTCTCAACAAATAAAACTCCAACTCTTCCCCTGGTTTATCGATTGCAGCAGTTTTTAAGTCTTCCCATCCAAAAATAGGAGTTTCGTCAACTTTCAAAAGAATATCACCCACTTGAATACCGGCCCGGGCTGCGGGAGTATCCTCTTTTACTAACGTGATATTGCGAACCAGCGGAGTTATGCCTATGAGGCCAACCGACTTCTTGTCTCCAAATAGGTCAGTTATCTGATTTGCAACCGGAGCAATGGGAACATCTATGATATTGCCATTTCTTTCTAATTTAAAATTCAGTGAGCGACCAGGTGATTCATGGACTATTTTCTGGAGTTGTTCCCAATAGAAGACTTCTTCATCTCCAATTGTCAGAATCCGGTCTCCTGTTTGTAGACCTGCCACCAGGGCAGGGGATTCTTCATTTACCGTACCCACAACTGGGGATAAAGCTGGTACGCCTATGAGATAGACAAAATAATAAATACCGATTGCGAAAAGTATATTGAAAAGAGGACCTGCAAAAGCAATGGCAAGGCGATGCCCGACAGGAGCGGCAGAAAAAGAACCTTGCTCATCGGCTTCGTCTTCACCAACTTCTTCTCCCTTCATTTTTACATAGCCACCAAGAGGTATAGCTGCAATTAGATATTCAGTGCCGCCCTTTGTAAAGCCTAGGATTTTAGGTCCGAATCCAAGGGCAAACTTCTCTACCACTACACCTACTTTTCGCGCAGCAAGAAAATGTCCTAACTCGTGGACAAAAATGAGAGCGGCGAGCCCAGTTAAAAATGCCAGCATCTTTGTGCTGAAACTCAGGATTGTATCAATGGGTAAAACCGATAGTTCGAACATTATTTTTAAGGATTTTTTGTGTAATCCAAGACCTCTACGTTCGGGGGTACTTGAAATTGAAAGATTTTCTCTGAAATATTTTTGTTTATTTCTATCTGGCTGAAGCGAATTTCTGTTTTGTTTCCTAATTTATCATACACGGTTGATCCTGTAATCTGGTAGTTTTTCTTGTTTGCGAATAATTGTAACCGGCTTAGAGCCTGATCATCTTCTTTGGGTGTGAGTGTTATGCTAATGGGATTTTTATCGAGGCTAACACTTTCAACATTGAAGGCTTGGGTCAATTTTCCTTTTCCAGCTAGAAAAAGGGCAGGGGTGTTTTCAGTGTAGATACTTTCGATGGGTACTTTGGTAACCTGTTCCTCATCAGATACGTAATGCCAAAGTGTATTTCCATTGCTGATCAAAACCTGGATGTCGGGTGCTCCATAGGTCCATTTCATCTTTCCTGGCTTTTTAATAGATACCGTCCCTTTTGCATCGTGAGTTTTATTCATCATTCTGACATAGGATTTTTGCGTGAATTTAGCTTCAAAGGTTAAGACTTTTTCATAGTTTTTTTGGACAGCGTCCAAGGCTTGTTGTTCGGGCGTTTCAGTATGCCCTATAAGGGTGCTCAATAAAATAAATATGAAAACTATGGATTTGATAAAGTGGATCAATTCAATCTTCCTTTATCTTTCGTAAAACCCGTCGTCCGGAGATCTCAATGTTGCCATCCATTATTAATCGGATAGCTTCTGGATAAATGATGTGCTCCTGTTCGAGAATCCTTTTCGAAAGGGACTCTATATCGTCTTCATCGTGAATAGGAACAACAGACTGTAAAATGATTGGTCCTCCATCGACCTCCTCATTCACAAAGTGAACCGTGCACCCAGAAAACTTTGCTCCATGTTCCAATGCTTTTTTCTGCACATCCAGTCCTGGGAATGCTGGAAGCAGGGATGGATGTATATTGATAATCTTCCCTGGAAAAGCTTCGATGAATTTTTTCCCGAGTATCTGCATAAATCCAGCAAGGCAAATAAGATCTATGGACTTTGATAGCAGAAGGTCAATTATTTTCTGCTCATAATTAGCCCTATTGGGGGAAATTTTGGGGTCCAGAAAAACAACTTCCAAACCGTGTTTTTTGCCTCGTTCGAGTGCATAAGCATCTTTCACATTACTTAATACTAATGAGATTTCTGCGGCCAAATAATTTTTTTCTATACAATCAATAATAGCTTGTAAATTAGAGCCATTACCGGACACTAAAACGGCAAGTTTGAATTTTTCCGATGTCATTGAAAATATTTATTTTTTATAGAGTTATAGTTGCAGAAGAGATACGCTGATATGATTACTTCAACCCACCTTATCATTAACTATTGTTTTAAATCAATGATTTCCGGATAAATGATAAATAGCGATAATAAAGTATAGGTTAGAAAAAGTGGTTCAACAACTGAGAGGCGGAAACTAATAAATAGTAGATTCAGTTTTTCTCTATAAGACTATCACGAATTTTTTTGAGAAGGCCTACATTCTGAGTATGGCCAGACTTGCTAGCTTTTATTTTTCCACGTATGGGTTTACCTAATAAATAAAAATCACCTAATATATCTAAAATTTTATGGCGTGCAAACTCATCTTCAAACCGTAGTTTGGTATTTAAAACCTTTTTGTCTCCCAGTAAAATAAAATTGTCGAGTTTTCCACCTGAGGCATAACCCATCTTGGTCAATTGAGCAACCTCCTCCATAAACCCGAAGGTTCGAGCCGGAGCAATTTCCTTTTTAAAACTTTCATTCCCTTGAAACTCATAAGTAAAATCCTGAATTCCTATGGGTTCGGGATACTCCATATGGTAACTGACTGAAAAATTATCGCTAGGCTCGATTGATATATGAGGTTCACCTTTTTTCTTGTTTCCAAAGGAATAACTCTTGTCGACGATGATTTCTTCATAGAAATCATCCTGATCTTCAAATTCTCCGTCTTCTAGAAGTTCACAAAAATCCTTAGCCGAGCCATCCATAACCGGTGCCTCAGCACCAATTTTTATGAGAAGATTGGTGATCCGATACATGTGCAGTGTAGCCATAATATGTTCAATAGTACCCACTGAGTTCGGACCTTTTTTCAAGCAAGTGGAATAGTCTGTGGATTGAACATTTTCCAATTTTGCGGGGATGGTTTTTCCTGATGCGATATCGCCAAAGATAATCCCGCTTCCAGGGGGCATTGGTTGTAGAATAAGCCCGGTTTTTATGCCCGAGTGAAGGCTGCTGCCGCAAAGGACTACGCTCCGTTTTAGAGTCCGCTGTGGATATTTTTTTTGAGGGGAGGTGGAATTGATTTTCTGAATCTTTATTGAATGGAATTTAAGTTTTTTCTGAAATTGTTTTTTACTGGTTTTTAAAACCTTAGAGGTTTGGTCAATATCCCAGTTGTTTCTTTTTAAATGATGGAGAATAAAATGTTTTTCCCAGATTGATTCCGCTTCTTGTAATGATCCTGCTTCGTTAAACGAATTAAAGTCAATTTGGTTTTGTGGTTTCCAAATTTCCTTGGGCAAATCCTGGATGCCAATGCTTTGCTGATTAGAACAGGTTAGTATTAGTTTCTCTAAAACGGTTCGAAGTTCTTTAATGTTTCCCGGCCAGCTATAGAGGCAAAGTGCGGTAAAGACTTCTTCATCAATTTTTGGAAGAATAGTACTTAGCTCACGTTTTTTTTCTTCTAGAAAATCCTTTGTGATTACAGGAATACTAGCTACATGACTTCTTAAAGGTGGAATGAGAAGGCTGGTTTCTTTGAAACAATCTAACAGACCTTGGTGGAATTGACCTTTTGTAACTAAATCATCGAGGTTTTCTGAGGATGAAATAAACAGTCTGTCGGGCAAGAATTCAAAGCTTGAGTCAGGATGTGTTGTACTTTGTATTGCTTCCGCTAACCTTTCTTGAAGCCCTTTGTTAAGCGACTCGATATTGCTTAAATAAACAACCTTTTCTCCTGATTTTGGATTGCTTGCCGGTTTTTCTTCCCTAGTTTTTTGCATGAAAAGTTGTGATTGAATGGCTTGTTTTTTTCGGAATGCGCAATTCAATTTTGTAAAAGGTAGATCTCCTTTTCTACTTTGAGCATGTATAGCTCGGGCTACTGATTCTTTGCCTGTACCGGTTTCGCCCAATATTAAAACAGGCTTCATGTGTTTCGAAAGTGCTTTGATGCCCTTCTTGACCTCCAGCATAGATTTAAAGCAAACGGGAAGTTCCTTTAAAACTTTAAGCGATCTGCTTTCTGTGGTTCTAGATAATTTTTTTTCCTGAAGGATATTCTGAATAGATTCAGTAATTCGATCGAGGGAAAATGGTTTTTCTATGAAATCCTGAGCCCCCAATTTTGTAGCTTTGACAGCAGTATCTATAGTGCCATGACCCGACATAATTAACACTTCCACTCCCAGGTTGTAGGATTTTAAAGTTTTTAAAACTTCAATTCCATCCATTCCAGGCAGCCATATGTCGAGTATTACTAAATCAGGAGGATCCTTTTGGATTAACTCCAAAGCCTCGACACCGTCACCCGCTATAGAAACTTCGTACCCTTCGTCAGCCAATATGCTTGTGAGGGAGCTGACAATATTTTTTTCGTCATCAACAATAAGAATTCGTTCTTTAGCCAATCTTCTCTCCAAATGGTTTCAGGCGATAGAGGTCATTGCTGCTAGTCGCAGGTACTCAAGGTAAAATATTTTTTCACCTGCATTGATAAAGTTTTTCTCGTATTTAGATTTAGGCAAATCAATGCGCTCTTTAATAAAACCTTGATTGTCATCCAGATTTTGAAACAATGTTTCAGAGTTAAAGTAGTCCAACATTTCATGTGCATAGCTTTCGCTATCAGTGGCCAGGTAGGCGGTGCCTTCCAGATCTAGCTTTTGCGCTAACTGATTAATAAACTCCGGTTTGATCAGTCTTCTTTTGATATGCCTCTTTTTTGGCCAAGGGTCAGGAAAATTTATGTAAACAGTTTCTAATTCCCCATCTTGACAAAGGATAGAAAGCTTATTTCTGATATCACCATAAACGATTCGTATGTTTTTCAATTGAAGGTTTTTTATACGGGTCATTATTTTTCTTATGCCCTTATGATAAAAATCTATTCCAATAAAATTACTGTCAGGTTCTTTGGCTGCCATTTCAATCAAAAAGTTACCCATCCCAAATCCAATTTCTAGCTTTAGGGAATTCGAATTTCCAAACTGGGCCTGCCAATCTGGTCTTTCATCAATATCTAAGAAATAGGGATCTTGTTCTATTATTTGTGCAAATGATATTAGTGGTTTTCCCATTAGCCTAAAACTGAATCCTCGTCACTTGGATAATCATGAATGGTTCTCACCTTTAAAACTTCAAACTCCAATTTATTATCTGGGAGTGGAATGATTATATCATCTCCTTCTTGTTTGCCTACTAGAGCGCGACCCACGGGTGATGCTGCCGATAGTTTTCTCTCGTCAGGATTCACCTCTTCTGGAAACACCAGATGATATTGTATTTCTTCACCGGTGTTGAGATCGCGGAGATAAAGGGTGCTTCCCAATCCGGATCGGTCATTTGGGATCTGATCTAGGTTTATTGAAGTGATGTCGCTGATTCTTTTTTGCAGAAGAGAAACTCTGGACTCCAAAAACATTTGCCTTTCTTTGGCGGCCTTAAATTCTGCATTTTCACTCAAATC
>CAZMBO010000012.1:16018-30026 GCA_964564655.1 uncultured Nitrospina sp.
GGTAAGCCAAACTATGAAAATTCCCTAAACCATTTAAACGCTATCCTTTACATGAAAAAGGTAACATATTTTAGGGGTTGAATCGCTTTGCGGTCAACAAAAATATATTTCTTTGTGTTTTAAGATCGAAATCCATCAGACAATTTATCAGACTGAGCTCCAAATTAGAAGATTTCAAAGGTTTTTATTAAGTATTTGAAAATATAAAATCTGTGTGATGCGTGGCTTAATAAGGTTAACTTTTGGATTTATCTTTTTGCTTGTCCCGCCAGAGAATGAGCCAGTGTTGAAGCAGTTTAATGGGTTGTGTGCCGCGAAATTTGCGTCGCTTAATTTTAGGAGTTGCATCGTACTGAAGTTTGGCAATGACGGTGGAGCCTACAGCTTCTTCGATAACTACTCCGCGTTGTGCGTATTCAAGTTTTTTAGATTCGCAGATACCTCTAAAAGCCACAACCATTCGGCAGTCTAGCGGTCGATCTTCATAAACCTGACAGGCACCTTCATCGCTTAAAAAAGGGCAGGGTTGGTTGATGACTAGGCGATGCCAATCGACTTGATCTAGGTTTTTCCCTGACTGGAGGACTTCGTCCACTTTTTTAATGGTTCTCTGCGATTTTTCGATTATTTCGTTTAGATTGATGCCTTTTTCCTCGGTGGTTTTTACAATGCCATCCCATTCCATTTGTGTACAGGTAACTCCTGTATGGCAACAATGATCACATCCACGATGACACTGTAAAGGCGGAACTCCCTCATGATAGACCTTTTCTAAATGTTTCCAGAACATTCTTAACGGGGAGGTTTTTTCTAGCTTAGCTTGGTTTTTAGAAAACTCAACCAAGGTTTCATAGGTTTGCTGGATTTGATGTTCGGGAAATTTTTGTTGTAGGAATTTACCAAGTTCATCGGTATGAGTCATACCATAGATGAACATTCCATTTTGATCGGTTTGTAAGGACATTTAATTCAATAGATAAAATGGAATGGTTCTATTGAGTTGGAGAACCGGCGCCGCCATCTTTTGTTTTGGCGACGTACTTCATTTGTAGCTCGTAGATCAACTGCTCCAGCAGTTTGTTTTCTTCTGTGCTGAGATTGCCTTGTGTTTTTTCTCTCAGCATTGTAAGCATATCGATGGTTTGATGAACGGCTGGAAGGTTGGTCTCGGTTTTACCTGTTTCCGGATCGGCGATGTCGCCTAAATGATAAAATGCAGAAGAAGTCAGCGACATTATAAATGTTGAGAAATCAAGTTGAAAAGGTTGCTGGTGTTGATGATCGGTTCCTGCCCCGGCGGTTTCAGTGCTATCTTGTGTGTCGTGGGTCTCTGCTTCCTCTTCAGACAACTGCGAAGAACGGTTGTCCTTAATTACGAATCCTTCTCCCTCAGCTTTATCGTCGTCACCCATAATCCACCTTCTAAAAAAGATTTTTAAGAATCTTCATCATTCCTCATTATTAAAACCGGAACGAATAAACCGATACAATCATAATGAGGTTCGTTGGGCTTGTCTATTAAAAAAATGTTTCAATATCTGCTGTTTGTTTGAGCTTCTCAATATAACTGGATACATTCTTTTTGGCTTCTTCAAGGAATAAATATTTTTGAATTTCCGATTTCATTTCAGTGAATGGTGCCATTTCTGAAGGTCTTTTTTCGATGAGTTGTATTACATGAAATCCAAACCGTGTTTTTATTTTTCCTGATGTTTCCCCGGGGTTTAATTTTTCTATGGCTTCATCGAAGCTGGTTTCGAAGATCCCTTTGTAAATAAAATCTAGGTCTCCTCCATTTTTTCGAGATGATTCATCATCGGACAGGTTCTTTGCTAGTTCTACAAAATTAGCACCTTTTTTTAACTCCTCAATTACCTTGTCTATTTTTTCCTCCGCTATACGCGTAAAATATTCTTTATTTTTTTTCAATTCTTCAATGGTTTGATTTCGTAACGCCTCGGGTGGAAAATATGCGGCTAGGATGTGGCGCGCGTGATATGCCTCTGGGCGTTGAAATCTGGACTTATTGTCTTCGTAGTATTTTTTGACTTCATTGTCAGAGATATTGATCTTTCCTTTGATCTCCGCGTTGAGCAACTGCCGGGCGTTAATGTCAATCTGCATTGATTTTTTAATCTCTTCAAGATTAATATTCCGAGATTTTAAGGCATTGTTGAACTCTTCTTCTGAAGCGTAGCCGGCACGAAGTAATTTTAATTCCTTTTCAATCAATTCGTGGTCGATTTTTAAATTTTCTTTTTCCCCCTGTTGATTGACTAGTTCGCGGACAACTTCTTTTTCGATCAAGTCTTTTACGATGCTGTTTTTTTCTTTCACAGTAAGTGGACGTTTGGCCTTCTTAAGGGCTAACTTCATAATTTGACTTAGTCGAAACTCAATGTATTTAGATTCGATATCAACACCGTTTACACGAGCAACAAGTTTAGGGATTTCAATTTTGAGTTTTGGGTTCGGGCGTGTTTGAGCCTGAATTGTTCCCAGGAGAACAGAGGAGAAAATTAAACTAAGAGTTGTTAGGGTAAAAATAAAACGTATCTTCATAGGTCTACTTATTTTAAGCTTTATGGTTAGATTGAAGCGAGGATATCATTCATGAAATTGAGTTGCAATAGCCGAAATTGACTGTTTTAAAAGGGTGTGGGAGAATTCAGAACTCTATGAATTCAAAAACTTTACCATTCCAAATAAATTTAGTTGCCTACGGTTGTTTGTTTGCTTCTGGTATGGCGACTTTGGTTTACGAACTGATCTGGTTTCGTTACCTGACTCTTGTCTTTGGCGCGAGCTTATATGCTTTGAGTGCGGTTTTGTGTGCCTTTATGTTGGGCTTAGCAGGTGGTGCCTGGTTAATGGGAGAAGTCCTTGCAAGGGGTGGCGTGTCAAAACGGTTGATCCTTTTGTATGGCTTTTTTGAAGGGTTAATCGGCTTATATGCTTTGTCATTTCCATTGGGACTGGAGTTGTTGGAAAAAATTTATCCTCTAATATTGCCTGTAGACGGACAAGCTGGACTTGGGCTTCATATCATGGAATTCATACTGGGTACTCTTTTGATGCTTCCTGCAACCTTATTAATGGGGGCTACCCTACCTTTGGTGGGGTGCTGGGCAGTTGGAAATGAAAAGGACCAGATTTTGTCAAGACTATCGCGTTTGTATGGGTGGAATACCATGGGTGCTGTTTTTGGCTGCCTTTTTACCCAATTTTTCGCAATTCAATACTGGGGGGTTCAGGGAGCTATTCGGGTTGGTGTTTTACTAAATATTTTGGTGTTTCTGGTTTGTTTTGCATATGGAAGAATTTTTATTAAAGGAGAAATTCAGTATCCTTCGAATATAGAAAAGAAAACTAAAAATTTATCCGACCAAGACAGGCCCACACAAGGGATAACATTTTTAATTTTTTTGATGTTTTTCTATTCCGGGATGGCGTCTCTTTCTAGTGAGATTCTATGGACGCGAATCCTTATTTTTCCAATGGGGACAACCCTTTATTCTTTCGCCTTGATTCTTGCTACATTTTTATCGGGGATCGCCCTTGGAAGTTTGGTTTCAAAGAAATTTCTAGGCGAATCTAACTGGGTGCTTAAATTTATTTTGATTGAAATTGTTATTGGCCTGGTCTGTATTGGGGTTCTTCCGTTACTCGAAAACTTGACAGAATGGACTTCGTTAGCGGACCGGTTTTTTTATAGTCTAGAAAATTCCCCTGAAAAAACCCTCTTTGTAAGATTTCTTTTCGCTTTTGGTTTGATGTTTATTCCAACCTTTGGTTTTGGGTTGCTCTTCCCTCTTGCCAATCAAATTTATTCATTAAATTTAAAAGCAGTCAGTAAAGCTCTTGGTAATACCTACTCCATTAATACATTGGGTGCAGTAGTTGGGACGATTCTAACTCCGTTTGTGTTTATCCCTTTATTTGGAATTCGGTTGTCTATTTATCTTATTTATTCAGTGATGATTCTATTTGGGGTTTTTGTTTTAGCTAAATTTAGAAACCAGAGCCCTTTTTTAAAATCAGCTTCGGTGGGTGCTACTTTTGTATTGTTAATTTTTGGAAAAACTGTTTTTGTGCCCGATGTCAAAACTGAAAAATCAGGAGTGCACAATCTTGCTCGATTAGAAATAAACGTTCCTGAGGACAGAATACGACTCCTTGATTATAAGGAAGGAGAGTTTTCCACGATTAGCGTGGTGGAAGATAAAGAATCTGGTGCGCGAACGATTTATCTGGATGGGTTTAGTACCGCTACCGTTTCCCGGTCTTTTTCGGGTAGCACCTATATGCAGGCTATGGGTTTTGTTCCTATGACTCTTCATCCTTCCCCAAAAAATGTTTTGGTCATTGGCTTTGGTACTGGCAATACCTTGGGTATAGTTTCTCTATTCCCGAATGCAAACGTTCACGGCGTAGAAATCGATAAGAATATTTTAAAATTTTCTAAATGGTTTTCTAATTGGAATCATGATGTTTTGCAGCGGCCCAATACCCAAATTTTTGTGCAGGATGGACGAGCCTTTTTGCGATGGTCAAATACGCGTTATGATGTAATCATCATGGAGCCGATGTCGCCACTGCAGGCAGGTGTTGTTAATCTGTATTCCAAAGAGTTTTATGATCTGGCTTTGAACCATTTGAAAGAGGGTGGAATCCTAGTTCAATGGCTTCCTTTACACCTTGTGGGACGGGAGGATGCCCGCTTAATTACTCGTACATTCAAAAATGTGTTCCCGGAATTTTCAGTCTGGAACAGTTTTTTAACCCGTATTGTGCTTTTAGTCGGATCGCGTGAAAAGGTGGTTATCGATAAAGACCTCTTTGATAAAAGGATGGAAAACCCTGAGCTAAAAAAGGTAGCTGAAGAAATGAAAGTTGTATCATTTTTGGACTTTGCTGATTTCTTCCTTAGCGATGGCGATCACCTATCTGGTTTTCTGGAAAGCGCGGGAGAGATCACTGACGACAATCCACTTCTGGAGTTCTCTCACGTGTCTCTATTGTCTCCAATGAAATGGGAAACGGATGAAAGCTTTTTGAATATATTGCGGCATAGGATAAATCAAAAACCCCCTGTAGAAGGATTAACTCCGCAAGAACAAGATACGTTTGACCGGGGTTTTAAATTAAGAACAGCGCAAAGATTGGGTGTGTTTTCGCGCCGCTATCAGGGGCCTGGAGCAGAAGCTTTTTCTAGCCGTAATTATTTTTCAGGATTGGACGCCATGAGCACATATTTTGATTCCTATCAGAAGCCATCAGTTCATCTGAATGGTGCAAAGTGGCAAAAATGAAAGTTCTTTGGAAACGCAGAGGAGGGGGCAAAGTTCTCATTGCCTTTTATTCAACGCCAGAAATTATTTAACAAAGGTAACCTTTTCTTATCTGCGCAATCTTTTCTGTTTGACCTAATTTTGTCAGAAAGACGACTCCAAGAATAATTATATGTGCTATTTTCGCTCTCTATAATTTTAGGGCACAATACTGTATCCTTAAGATTCTGTCTTTACATGGCAATATTTTTTAAAAGAATATTCCAGCCATTAGGTTTGCTGGATCATTAGAAGAAAGCTAATAAGAATTGAAAAGTTATTCTACTAAATATTTATTGATAGGAATTATTACTTCCATCGGGACTTTTATTCTGGACACGCAGCTTCCCTTGGGTATCGCAGATGGCATGCTCTATGTGGGGCTTGTCTTGCTGGGGATGATGGCCCGAAACCGCAGTTTGATAATTATTGCTGCAATCTTAGGTTCTACTTTGAACTTGCTGGGATATTTCTTTTCTCCTCCGGGAGGAGATTTAGTGCATGTAATAACAAACCGTGCATTAGCTTTTTTAATAATATGTGTTACGGCAATTTTATGTCTGCTGAGACACAGGGCCGACGAAAAACTCGAGTCTGCCCGTAATTTTTTGGAAACGAAAGTTGAAGAGAGAACTGGAAAACTGAAAGAAGCCAACCAACGTGTAAACAAAGAAGCGGAAAGCGCTGAGTTGGTTAAAGCCATTGCAATGGCTTCCAATGAAACTCGGGCTATCAAGGATACTCTTCATTTTTGCATTGAAAAGGTGTCTCGGTTTGCAGACTGGCCGTTGGGCCACCTTTATTTAAAAGCAGAAAAACCTTCATCAGTGTTGATCCCTACTGAAATATGGCATGTGCGTGATCCTGGTAAATTCGATGTGTTTCAAAAAATCACTGGGAACACTCCTTTAGAGATAGGTGTTGGTCTTCCAGGGCGGGTACTGGCAAGTGGAGAACCAGAATGGATTATTGATGTTACTAAAGACCCCAACTTCCCACGTGCAAAATTAGCCAAAAATATTGGTGTTAAGGCGGGATTCGCTTTTCCTATCTTGATAGGTCAGGAAGTAGTTGGAGTGATGGAATTTTTCTCAGCCAAAGCAGTGAAGCCGGATAGGGAGATGCTTGCGATCATGGGGCAAATAGGTACTCAGCTTGGCAGGGTGTTGGAAAGAAAACGAGCCCAAGACCAAAGTGATGAGTCTCAAAAGATGTTGCGAAATCTGTATCTTCGATTGCAGGAAGTTCGCGAAGAAGAAAGAACAAGAACGGCAAGGGAAGTACACGATCACTTAAGTCAACTTTTAACCACGATCAAGTTGGAACTTTCTTTGTTGGATAAAAAGCTCAGTAATCATAGCTCTGAAATAACGGGATCGACTCAGCAGCTTCTTGATATGAGTAATGATGCAATTCATTCAGTTCAAAGAATCGCGATGGACTTAAGGCCTCCTATTCTGGACGATTTGGGTCTTCCCGAGGCCATTGAATGGCAGGTTAAAGAATTTAAAGGGCGAACTGGGATAGATTGTAAATTTTTTAACGAAATGAATGGTTTTGAATTGGATCTCGAAAGATCAACAACTTTATTTAGAATATTTCAGGAAACATTGACAAACATCGTTCGTCATTCACAGGCAACACAGGTGGACGTTAAGTTATACACCTGCGAAGAAAATATTAATTTGCAAGTCCAAGATAACGGATGTGGGATAACAGAGGATCAAATACAAAATTTACGATCATTAGGTTTGCTTGGAATGCGCGAACGCGCTATGGTATGGGGCGGTTTTGTTCAAATTACTGGTGATCAAGAGGAAGGTACTACAGTAACCATCAACATTAAAAAGGACGGAAATGGTGAAAACGAAGGAGAAAATTAAAATAATTATAGCGGATGACCACCCACTTTTTAGAAGGGGTCTAAAGAATGCATTTGCGGATACGCCTGACATTGAAGTGGCAGATGAGGCGGAGAACGGTGATGAACTATTAAAGAAAATTTCAAAAAATGAGTTTAATGTTGCTCTGGTTGATGTAGCTATGCCAGGTAAACATGGATTAGACCTTTTAAAACAGATTCGAGAAGAGTATCCCAAGCTACCAATACTTGTTTTAACGGTTTATCCAGAAGAACATTACGCGGTAAGGTTTTTTAAAGCAGGGGCGTCAGGTTTTATAACAAAGGAAAGTAGTACCGAACAAATTTATTCTGCGGTTAGAAAAGTTGCGAATGGCGGAAAATTTGCCAGCCCCTTTATCACTGAAAAACTGGCTTTTGATTTCGGAAAAACTGATCGACCTTTGCACGAAGGCCTTTCCGATCGCGAACATCAGGTTTTCTTGATGCTTGCAGAAGGTGAATCACCCACTGAAATAGGCAAGAAACTGTCTTTGAGCGTAAAAACTATCAGCACGCATCGATCGCGTATTTTGGAAAAAATGCAAATGAAAAAAAATTCAGAATTAATCCATTACGCTATCTCACACCGGCTTCTACAATAATAAACCTATTTTTGCAGAGAACTGCAGTGCCCCGCCCCTTTGAACTCAACATTTAGTCATTCCGCCTAATAATGTAGGATAAATTCCTATATTTTTATAGGATAAAATTCCATTTTAATGCCATTTAGGACTAAAAAAAAAACAGATTAAGGCCTATATCCCCGACGGGGAAGATCAATTAAGCTCTCTCCAAAGAAAGATCAAGAAAGAGTCTATTCAACACCAATTTGTTAGTGTTCTTTAATAGTGTTTTTTTAACGCAAATAAGGAGAGGGTTATGAAAAAGATTTTTGCTTTAACGATTGCTTTCATCGCTGGTATTGCTTTGACAGCTAACGCAGGTAGCATCGCGCCTGGTCAAATGACAAAGTGTAATGATGCAAAAAGCATTACTTTGGCGACAAAAGGCCCTGCAAATACTACTAGCGGCAAATGGGGTTTCACGTTTAATGATCGTGGTGGTGCGAACGTTGTCGTTTGGAAATCTTCAAACTTCACAACGATTCCTATAACCTTGGGGCCGAACGACAATAATATTAGTGTTAACGGCACCGATGGTGGTCGTACCGGTTTACCTCGAAGAGGCACTAAGGGCCATAAGGCAATAACCTTGAAGGCTCAAAATAATTTCAGCCGTGGTGATTCCATTGGTGATATCAGTGGACTGGTTAAAATCACCAACACAGGTACCAACGCAGTAACCGTTACCTGTAACTAAGATTTTTCAGTAAGGGCTTAATAAGCGAGTTAGGGCCTTACCCTAGTAGAACAGCCGACCGTCCCGGGTCGGCTGTTTTTTTTTGTCCTGCCTTTTTGTTGTTTGTGGTTTGTTCTTCCTGTTGGGAGTTTTTCAATCTACAGTCATTTTTCCGTAGTAGCTTTAGGATTTTAACTTTCCTGTTATAGGAGGAGAAATTAATGGGACAGTCAGGGCTTGCAAGTTTGTTTCTTTTGATGTAAGGAAATACGTTTAAAGTAAAAACAATGCCGTTTTGTAGTTTCAAAAATATATAAGAAAATTCCTCATTAAAACTAGGCGATAAACATTATATTAAAAACAGATTAAGGCCTATATCCCTGACGGGGAAGATCAATTAAGCTCTCTCCAAAGAAAGATCAAGAAAGAGTCTATTCAACACCAATTTGTTAGTGTTCTTTAATAGTGTTTTTTTAACGCAAATAAGGAGAGGGTTATGAAAAAGATTTTTGCTTTAACGATTGCTTTCATCGCTGGTATTGCTTTGACAGCTAACGCAGGTAGCATCGCGCCTGGTCAAATGACAAAGTGTAATGATGCAAAAAGCATTACTTTGGAGAATGCAGGTCCTGCTAACAAGTCTAATGACAAGTTTGGCTACACTGCCAATGATCGTGGTGGCGCTAATGTTGTGATCTGGAAGTCTGCCAACTTTACCACCGTTCCTGTTACCTTGGGACCAAATGACAGTAATGCTAGTCTTGTTGGTACCGATGGTGGCCGCACGGGTTTACCATCAAGAGGAACTAACGGTTTAAAGAAAGTTACCCTGACCAAGCAGAAGTCATTCAGCCGTGGTGATTCCATTGGTGATATCAGTGGACTGGTTAAAATCACCAACACAGGTACCAACGCAGTAACCGTTACCTGTAACTAAGATTTTTCAGTAAGGGCTTAATAAGCGAGTTAGGGCCTTACCCTAGTAGAACAGCCGACCGTCCCGGGTCGGCTGTTTTTTTTTGTCCTGCCTTTTTGTTATTTATGGTTTATTCTTAATTTCTTTGGGGTTATTTGTTACTCTTATCTTCCCTTTTATATTAAAATTCTTAAAATTTCAGGGTCTTGAATATGTCCGTTCCAATTAAAGTTCGCTTTGCTCCTAGTCCTACCGGTTTTTTACATATAGGAGGGGTGAGAACTGCATTGTTCAACTGGTTATTTGCTAGAAATAAAGGCGGAAAATTTGTTTTACGAATTGAAGATACCGACCTATCTCGATCAACTGAAGAGTCGATTCAGGAAATTCTTGAGTCGATGCGTTGGCTAGAGTTGGATTGGGATGAAGGCCCTTTCCAGCAAACTGCGCGCCAGCAAATTTATTCGCAAAAGGTTGAACAATTACTTGCAACGGGCAAAGCCTATCATTGTTACTGTACGCCTGAAGAGCTAGATAAGAAACGTAACGAAGCTCAGCAAAAAGGACTAAAACCAAAATACGACGGCACGTGTCGTGATCGTTCTGATGCTCCAGAGGGAGCTCCTTCAGTTGTCCGCTTTAAAGCACCTCTGGAAGGCTCGGTGGTGGTCGAAGACCTTCTGCGTGGGAAAGTAGTTTTTGATATTACTGAGTTGGATGATTTAATTCTGCAACGCACAGACGGCACGCCAACCTATAATTTCGTTGTGGTGGTTGATGATTCGGAAATGGGGATCACCCATGTTATCAGGGGCGATGATCATTTATCTAATACCCCCCGTCAATGTTTATTGTATGACGCATTGAATTTTGAACGGCCGCAGTTTTCACATATTTCCATGATTCTGGGGCAGGATAAAACACGTCTTAGCAAGCGTCATGGTGCTACCTCTGCGTTGGCCTATCGGGACATGGGTTATTTGCCCGATGCGATGATCAATTATTTAGCTCGGTTAGGTTGGTCACATGGGGATCAGGAAATTTTTTCGCGTAAAGAATTAATCGAGCATTTTTCATTTGATTCTGTAAATACATCCGCAGCGATTTTTGATGCAGATAAACTGTTGTGGCTTAATGAGCACTACATCAAGTCGACTCCATCGAAGGAACTGGCCCAACGCCTGGAGCCACATCTGGTAACTACGGGGGTTTTACCAAAAGATCATGGGTTGAATATGCAGGAAATTGCGAAAGTGATCCCTTGTTTGAAAGGAAGGGCAAAGACACTTATAGAAATGGCTGAGAAATCTGCTTTCTTTTTTAAAAAGCAAGTAGAGTTTGATGAAAAAGCCCGCAATAAATTTTTGACGGATGAGACTTTGCCCCTACTAGAAAAGGTGGTTGCCGGAATTTCTGCGTTGGATGATTTTTCCAGTGATAAAATTGAATCGTTATTCAAAAAAACTGTTGAAGAAGAGAGTGTGAAACTTGGGAAGCTAGCCCAACCAGTTCGAGTTGCTCTGACAGGAACCACGGTGAGCCCGGGTATTTACGATGTTATTTTGCTCCTTGGGAAAGAGGAAACTCTCAAGCGTTTGAGAGATGTTATTTGAGTAATAAGCGGATCAGTTTTTCTTTTCTACCATTTCACCAATATCTTTGACCTTTACATTAAGATTCTTTGCTTTCACAGCATCTTCTAGCATGAGAACGCAATAAGGGCATGAGACGGCAATGGTATTCGGTTCATTGACCATAAGCTCGTCAAGCCTATGGTGGCTCATTCGTGTTCCAGTGTTTTCCTCAAGTAAAAAGCGAGCGCCGCCAGCGCCACAACAGGTACCGGTTTCTCGGTTTTGTTCGATTTCTTTTACCGAGTTTGTTTTTAGTGTTTCTCGAGGCGCGTCATAAATTCCATTGTGCCGACCCAGGTAACAGGAGTCGTGGAAAACGATTTTTTCTGCTTCACTTGATTTTGAGATAATTTTACCTTCCTTTATTAATTTTTGTAGAAGCTCTGAATGGTGAATCACCTCAATTTTGGAGCCGAATTCTGGGTATTCGTTTTTTAATGAGTTCAGGCAATGTGGACAGTGGGTGACCACCTTTCTCACACCTTTCTCTTTGAAGGTTTGTGTATTTTTGGATGCCAGCATATCGTATAGATATTCGTTCCCCGCACGGCGGGCTGGATCCCCAGTGCAACCTTCGTCATTGCCTAGTATGGAAAAATCGACACCCGCATCTCTTAATGTTTGTACAACCGCTTCTGTTATTTTTTTGCCACGTGTATCGAATGATCCGTTGCAACCTACAAAATAAAGATATTCTGTGGGCTGGGTTTTGTCCCAAATGGGAACACCCAAATCTTTTGCCCAGTGAGATCGCGAGGTGTTTGGAAACCCCCAAGGATTTGACTGGGTCTCTAGCGATTTGAATGCGGATACAAATTCTTTTGGATAGCGATCTTCTGTCAATACCAATCCTTGTCGAAGTCCAATAATTTTATCGACGTATTCAATCATCACGGGACAAGCCGATTCGCAAGCGCCGCAAGTGGTACAGGACCAAATAGTTTCGTCTTCAACTGTTTCTCCGAGAAGGGAAATATCGGAATTGGGAGGACTGTTAAGGCGATCACGAAGATCAACAGTTAATTGTTGGGGAGATAGGGGCTTGTCCGTTATCCAGGCAGGGCAAACCCTATCGCAACGTCCGCATTGTGTGCAGGTGTGGAGATCGAGCATTTGTTTCCAGTTGAAGTCTTCTATCTTGGCCACGCCGAATGCTTCTGCTTTTTCAAAATCGATTCGGTTTAAGCCATGACCAGAATTGAGTTGCGAAAAAAATACATTTGGGATTGATGTCAAAATATGAAAATGTTTGCTGCGAGGCAAAAGGATTAAAAAGATCATGATAGAAGAAACATGAGCCCAATAGGCCAGACTGTGGAGGTCCCTCAAAATATTGTTTGAAAGTTTTTTGAAAACAACTGCCAAAGTTAAACCGATAGGACCGGAGTGGCTTTCGGGCTGAAGAGCCAAGAAAACAGAATCAAACATCATATCGCTGACCATTACAGCGAGTATTAAGACCAGAATAAGTAAGCCTTCTCCAGATAAAGTCAGCCGGTTGGGCTTTACCCACAGTCTTCGATAGAGAGCGAAAAAAACCGCTAAAGTAACTAAAACTACTGCTAAGTCTTTAACCCAGGCATAGGCCATAACAAGTGGGGTGTTCCTTAGGAATGAGAAATCAGTTTCAGGGAAAAACCCAATGAAAAAGAATTCTACCGCACGAAAAAGCAAAATCAGGAATCCCCAAAAAATCAAAGCATGCATCCATCCGGCACTTTTATCCTGCAACAATTTTGTCTGGCAGAATGCTATTTTTAGGGTAAGTCTGATTCTTTCAAGAGTCCGGTCATTCCTTCCGGCTGCTTTAGCACTCAATAGAATTTTCAACTTAGGCCAAGCCGCTGCTGAAAATAGGATCAGAGTTAAAATGGACAGGGTCCCGAGCACCAGAGGCCGGGTTTCTGATGATGTCCATTCCAATGCGTGATTCAGATTAGGGGCCATTCAACTATAATATTTAGTGAGTAGGGTAGTTAGCTTATTGTTTTTATTCGATAATAACTATTTTATTCAAAGACGGGGTAATATATAATTAAAATCGAAAGAATGCTCTCATTTTTTAGGAGTTCAGGATTTGTCAAATATTTCTCGATGTTTAACTTGGTTTTTGGCAGTTTTTATCTTGTGTGGTCCTATGATGGCTCGGAGTTTAGCGGTACCCTTAGAGAATGCGCTTGATGAAGGTCAGGCCAGAAATCATCTGGAAATGAATCGTCCTTGGGATGATGTCCCACCTGTCCATTATGGCCTAAATCCGCAGATTACAGGGGATATCAACGAACCGCATCCGTTGCCTGTTTATATTAGTCGTAAAACTTATAATCAATTATTAAATATTGAACCGGTGGATCAAGTTCAAAGTAGGATGTTTAATCGGAAGCTTTTTGAAAGCCTCCAGAGAATCGGTGTTTTAGGATTTGAGAACAAAACCGTTGCTCCCTTTGAGGATAAAGATGCGGGGGAAGTGATTTCTAGGCAGGCCTACCAGGAGTTGAAGACGAATAAAAAATATTCAAACATTATTCCTCCACAGATGATGGAGGATGCACGCATCAAGCTTGTTAAGACTGTCAGAGACGATGCTACCTTTAAAAAGGGTTACTCTAATAGAAATGAGATGAGGGCTGAATTAGTTTCAACAGATACGGTTGATGCTGTTTTGGTGGGCGCGGTTTCAAAATATTCGAATAAGTATCGTGATAGGAGGGGCAATATCAAGAAAAGTATTGCCAGTGGACTGGAATTCTCTGCATTTCTGGTAGACCCGAAAACCCAGGAGGTCATCTGGGGTGCACGCTTTGTGGGAGGCCAAAAGCCAAGCTTACGAAACTTCAGCCGTAATAATGGGATTTGGCAGAATAAAGAAGGTTTAAGCCGTGTTGCTGTGAAATATGTTTTGAAAGAATTTCGCAATAGGGACTAA
>CAZMBO010000012.1:30126-32038 GCA_964564655.1 uncultured Nitrospina sp.
TTATGAATTCATCTTTTGATAAGTTGCCCGAAACTGAGGAAAATAAAAAACGCAAGTTATGGCGTAAGCTTTTCCTGCTGAACTTGTGCATTTCCCTTATATTGATAGGGTTATTCTGGTTGCCTTCTAAATTGGTGCAGTTGCAACAATTCCTTGATTCGCCTAGTGTCGATGTGCCGGGTGAGGGAAAAATGGCAAAAAATGAAAAGAAAAAGGTGAAACCCTTACCGGTACAACCTAAAAACCTACTCAGTACCCGAATAGTCACGGTTAATGCTTCCTCTGAAAAAGAATATGTGTATTTCAATTTTTCAAATGGAAAGCCAGTAAAAATTCATGATTCTTCTTCACTAGAATGGGACCTTGCATTTCGAAGAAGCAAGATTATAACGAACGGAGGGGCGTCCAGTAAATTAGGGAAAGCGGGTTTGATAGATTTGGGGCCGTTGGGTTTCGATACGGTTACGGAAGTGCCTAAGGATAATTATGTCGTGGATGTCAGCACCAGAACCGACACGGAAAACCCCGTCATACTTAAACCTTATAGTTATAATTATCTAACACATAAACTAACGGCCAAGAAAAACGTTTATGCTGCGCGTACAGCAGATAACAAGTTTGCTAAGTTTCAGCTGTTAGACTTTTATTGCGATAACAAGGAAGTAGGGTGTATAACAATCCAATTTGTTTACCAGAAAAGCGGTTCAAATAGTTTTTTGAAATCTTCCGGTGATTTTTCAACGGCATCGGCTGGGATCGCTCCGACTGTGGAATCAACGACTTCTACGTTTTGAGTTTATAAGAGCAGCTTAATTTCCTTCCCTAGACCCGTATTTTTTGATAAGTATAAAGCTTTCCTGTTGTACTAATTTTGTCAAGGGAAGAAGAATCAGGAACAAAAACATGATGATTTGGAGAAGATAAGAATGTCTACTTTAAAGGGACTATTGTTTAATCAATTTGCGGCAGAGGGACTTACATCACTGGTTGAGGAGATGCAGTCAAAATATACGGCTAAAAAGGGACGGCGGTTTAATTATAACAATGTTACCTATGAGGTAAGCCGCCCTACGCTAAGTGAGGGGACTATTGAATATGAAATAAGTTCAAAAATCCCTGAAAACGAAGTTAAGACGCCAAAACAGATGCAGGCTTTTTTTCAGCAGGTCAAAAAATTTGTTTCTAAGGGGAAATTCAAACCTGAATCTATGGAAATGGAAGATAAAGTGTGGGATGACAAAAATGATACAGAAAAGAAACGGGATTATGTAAAACTTCTTTATAAACTCCACTTGGATGACTTATTTGATGATGAACAGGTTGCAAAACGACATAAAAACATCCAAGAGGGTGGGAAGGATACAGATGTTCCACATTCTGCGAGTACTTTTACCGAAGCGGGTAACGTGGTTTTGGCTGACGTTAGAGATACCATGAAGAATATTGCTAGGGATAATATTAATAACCTAATTGATGCGAATAAAAAGATAAAAGAGGCATTGAAAGGTTAATTTTTTATGGGAAATATTCGCTATTTTTTAGGTCGTACACTGCAACTAGTAGGATTGGCTACTATCTCCTTAGTGGTTTTCATGTTTTTTACCCAGATGAGTATGGAACCGCTTTTGATTTGGTCGCTTCTAGGGGCATCTGAGTTCTACGGCGGAACATGGCTTTTAGGTAAAGAAGGGCAGACCTGAAAAGTTTGTTTCTCGTATTACTGATCAAACCTTCCTTTCAATTTATTTTTAAAGCATGCCTTATTGTGGGTTTTTATGAAAGACCTTCTTGCTAAACCTGGTTTTTTAGCTCCTTCTGGAACGATTGGAGCGGACATCAGTTATCTATTAGCTGTTGTTTTTACTGTGCTATTCCTAATTGCCTGGGGAATGGCAAAAAAGTCCCAGGGTAC
>CAZMBO010000013.1:0-31712 GCA_964564655.1 uncultured Nitrospina sp.
CAGACTGTAAATCTGTCGGCTCAGCCTTCGGAGGTTCGAATCCTCCCCTCCCCATCCTGAGTTTTGAGGTTGGTTGAACTTGCGGGAATAGCTCAGTTGGCTAGAGCGTCAGCCTTCCAAGCTGAGGGTCGCGGGTTCGAGTCCCGTTTCCCGCTCCACCTTTTTGGTGAGGCGAATGAGTTTTTGCGCCCACGTAGCTCAGTGGTGGAGCACTTCCTTGGTAAGGAAGAGGTCATCGGTTCAATCCCGATCGTGGGCTTCGGGTTTTAATTAGGGATGGTTAAGAGGCGAATCGGTTATTTGTAAACTTAATGTGAGCCCAAACCAGGGGGTTGATCCCAATAAATAGAGGTTGTCTATATTATGAGAGTGATCGTTCATTTTGCATGTTCTGACTGTGATCGGAAAAATTATTCGAATACGAAAAATAAAAAGACCACCACGCAAAGGTTGGAATTTAAGAAGTACTGTAAGTTCTGTGGGAAGCACACCCCTCATAAGGAAACAAAGTAAAGAAAAATCAGGCGGTGGGGAGCTAGATTTCAATTAAGGATTCAGTGTCGGGCGAGGATATTTATTCCCCTTCATAACGGGCTGGCGAGGATTCAATTTATTAGGCCAGTAGCTCTAATTGGTAGAGCATCGGATTCCAAATCCGAGGGTTGGGGGTTCGAATCCCTCCTGGCCTGTATTAACTTATTTGAGGATTATGTTTTCAAAAGCAGTCGAGTTTCTGGTTGAGGTTAGGGCGGAGGTAAAAAAAGTAACGTGGCCTACTCGTCGGGAGGCTATGAGTGGGACCGCTGTGGTCGTGTTCGTAGTTCTGGTTATGGCTTTGTTTCTAGGAATTGTTGATGCGATTCTTTCCAAGATCGTTCAAGGGCTCATAAATATCTAGGCGGGTGAATATTGTCTAAGCAATGGTATGTTATCCACACCTATTCCGGATTTGAACGGAAGGTGAAGTTAAGTATAGAGGAACAATTCGGGCACTCGAGTTATGGTGACCGTTTTGACGAGGTGGTGATTCCCACCGAAGAAGTTGTCGAGGTTCGAAAAGGCAAAAAGAAGGTTTCCTCGCGGAAATTTTTTCCGGGTTACATCCTTATCAACGTCGATATGAATCAAGATATTTGGTACATGATCAAAAACACCCCGAAGGTAACAGGTTTTCTGGGGGGTAGTTCAGAGCCGGTTCCTCTTTCAGAGGAAGAGGTTAAGACGATCATGAATCAGATTAAAGGGGAGTCGGCTAGGCCGAAGCCGAAATTCTCTTTTGAAAAAGGTGAGAGCGTGCGGGTTATTGATGGACCTTTCCTTAATTTCAATGGTGTGGTGGAAGATGTTAACCACGACAAGGGTAAGGTAAGGGTAATGGTTTCAATTTTCGGTCGTGCTACCCCGGTTGAGTTGGAGTTTCCTCAGATTGAGCGTGTGTAAAATTGTTGGTTGAATAACAAGTGGTGAAAAAAGAGGTTATAGAGAGTGGCTACTAAAGAAGTAATGGGTCAAATAAAGCTCCAAATTCCTGCCGGTCAGGCGACGCCTTCTCCACCTGTCGGGCCTGCGCTCGGACAGCATGGTGTGGCAATAATGGATTTTTGCAAGGCGTTTAATGCAAAAACCCAAGGGCAGGAGGGAAGTATTATACCTGTAATTATTGATGTTTATAAGGATAGGAGTTTTTCTTTTATTACAAAGTCACCACCCGCATCGGCTCTGCTAAAGCAGGCAGCGGGTATTGCTAAGGGTTCCTCCAATCCTAGTAAGGAATCTGTGGGTCAAGTGACTCTAGAGCAGGTAAGGGATATTGCAAAAGTTAAAATGGAAGACTTGAATGCCGAGGATTTGGATATGGCCGTTAACATCATTAAGGGTTCGGCAAAAAGCATGGGATTGAAAGTCGAAGGTTAACCGAGAAAAAATTATGGCTAAACATGGAAAAAAATATCGGGCTGCGGCGCAAAAAGTCGATCCTGATAAAAAATATGAGTTGAAGGAGGCTATTGGGCTTGCTAAGGACTCTAATTCTGAAAAATTTGATGAGTCGCTCGATGTGGCGGTCAGATTGAACTTGGATCCCAGAAAAGCAGACCAGAACATTCGCGGAAGCGTGGTTTTGCCTAAGGGCACGGGTAAAAAATTTCGTGTTCTTGTGTTCGCAAAAGGCGATAAGGAAACAGAAGCGAAAGCCGCAGGTGCAGTAGAGGTCGGTGGTGACGATTTGGTTGCCAAGGTGCAGGGTGGTTGGATGGAATTTGATCGTGTGGTCGCGACTCCAGATATGATGGGTCAGGTAGGTAAGTTGGGTAAGGTCTTGGGCCCCAGAGGCTTGATGCCGAATCCGAAAACGGGAACGGTGACTTTCGATGTCAAGCAGGCTATTGAGCAAATCCAGGCAGGAAAAGTGGATTACCGTGTCGACAAATCAGGGATTGTTCATGCGCCGTTGGGGAAAGCTAGTTTCTCTGTTGAAGACCTTGCTGAAAACTATCAAACCCTTATTGCTACATTGGTCAAGGCCAAGCCGGCATCAAGTAAGGGGAATTATGTGAGAGGCATATCGGTTTCAACCACTATGGGGGTTGGGGTCAGAGTGGCGTACACGGCCTAACAATTGATGAATCTCCCCTTTACAGGGGTTTGTAAGTGAGAAGGGTGACAAAAGTGCCGAATGCAGAAAAAATTAAAAAAGTTGAAGAGCTTAACGGGATTTTCCTGAAAGCCAAGTCAGCTGTTCTTGCGAATTATCAGGGGATCGAGGCGGCGGAATTGACTCAGTTGCGCAGTCATATGCGTGGCAGTGCGATAGACTTTCGGGTTGTTAAGAATACTTTGGCGAAGCAAGCTGTTAAAAATACTCCCTTCGAGTTGTTGGATGGAGATTTCACCGGTCCCGTGTCTTTGGTTCTTAGTTTTGAAGATGCGCTGGCACCGGCAAAGGCGTTGGCGGAATATGCAAAATCTGGAGCTACAAAAAACCCTAAGGTGATTTGTGGCGTGGTTGAGGGGAAAAAGGTTTCCCCTGAGGAAGTTAAAGCGTTGGCGGATCTGCCATCCAAAGAAGTGCTGATTTCGCAGTTATTATCGACCATGAATGGTCCGACCACAAACTTTGTCGGGGCTCTTAGCGGATTATTAAGAAAGTTGGTGGGTACTCTGGACGCGATAAAAGAGAAGAAGGCATCCGAATAGACCGGTTCCCGGTTTGGGGATCGCTGTAAATAAATTATTGAATTAAAATTTTTGAAAAAACATTTTTTGAAAGGAGGGCGTAATGGCCGCCACCAAGGAGGACGTAGTTTCCTTTATCGATAGCATGACTGTTTTAGAAATGTCAGAGTTTGTAAAAGAATTAGAAGAAAAATATGGTGTGACTGCTGCGGCGCCTGCCGTTGCAATTGCCGCGCCTGCTGATGGAGGGGGTGCAGTAGCTGAAGAAAAAACCGAGTTCGATGTTGTTCTTACTGCTGCAGGTGATAAGAAGATCCAGGTTATCAAGGAAGTTCGAACCATTACCGGGTTGGGACTAAAGGATGCCAAAGATCTGGTAGAGGCAGCTCCTAAGCCAATTAAGGAAGGTGTGAAAAAAGAGGAAGCGGAGGAAATTCAAAAGAAAGTCGAGGAGGCCGGCGGTACAGTGGAAGTTAAATAGCGGCGATCTGGTGTAACAGTTTTACGTTTGTTTTAGCAGATAATTTACCGTTAATTTTTCTTCCAGAAGGATGCTGCCCTATGTCAAACAACCGTTCTCAAAGAGCGCTTGGTAATCTTAGACAGAGAAAAAATTTCGCCCGAATTCCGACCGTCATTGGTATTCCCAATTTAATCGAAATTCAAAAAAAATCATTTGAGTATTTCCTCCAATGGGATGTTGCCCCGCATGAACGCGAAAGAAAGGGTTTGGAGGATGTCTTTAGGGATGTCTTTCCTATCTCAGATTTAAATATTAACGCCCGTATTGAATATGTCGGTTTTGAGATCGGTATATGGGAGTGCGGTTGCGGTGAGTTTAAAGAACTCGGTGGGCCGAATATCTTCTGCGACACTTGTAAGCAGGAGGTTGCCTATAAAGAGAACCATAAGTTCAGCGAATGTCGCCAGAAGGGTCTCACCTATTCTGACCCTATTAAAATAATGGTTCGGCTCGTGCTTTTTGATCGGGAGGCGGTGGATATAAATGCTCGCACGCTGAAAAACCTGCTTGGAAAAGTAATTATTGAGGAGGTCAAGAAACCAGGTACCTCAAAGAATCTAATTCCAGCTAAAACGGAAATCACCGAAGATATTTTAAAAACTCTGGAAACGGAGAAAGTGCCCCAGGTAACCATTAATTCTGTTCGTGAGGTAAAAGAGCAGAAAATTTTTCTAGGCGAAATGCCTGTGATGGGACCGACAGGTACCTTTATGATAAACGGGGTGGAGCGTGTCATTGTTAGTCAGATGCATCGCTCGCCAGGGGCTTTCTTTTCGCACGATAAGGGCAAGTCTCATCTCAGTGGTAAAATTCTTTACTCTGCTAGGATAATTCCGGACCGTGGTTCTTGGATCGATTTTGAATTCGATATCAAGGATTTGCTTTATGTTAAAATTGATCGTAGACGCAAGCTTCCAGCAACTATCCTTTTGCAGGCATTCGGGATGGATGTCAAAACCATTCTTGAAACCTACTACCCCATTGCAAAAGTAAGTATCACAACAAAAGACTTCCGCTTGTTTATGGGAAGTAAAAACCTGCTCATCGGATTTAAAGTTAAGGAGGATGTGATTGACCCGAAAACCGATGATGTGGTTCTCAAGGCGGGTAAAAAGGTAACCGTAGGTGCGGCTAAAAAGTTAAGTCGATTGTCTAAGTCAACTAAGGTTGAAATTGATTCTGAAAGTTTAATTGGGAGGTATTTGTTTAAGGAAATCGTTGATCCTGAGACAGGCGAAATTGAAGTTGACACTAATCAGGAGATCACAGAGGACGTTCTTGAGGTAATTAAGAAAAATAAGCTCAGTGAGATTCAAATCTTACATATTGACGAAGAGATGTCGGATACAGTGATCCGCGATACTCTGGTGGTTGCAAAAACCCAAAACCAAGAAGAGGCTATTAAGGAAATTTATAAAAGGTTGCGTCCTGGGGATCCACCAACTCAAGAAATAGCGCGCTCTCTTTTTGCTAATCTGTTTTTTAATCCTAAGCGTTACAACCTGTCTGTTGTGGGTCGTATTAAGTTGAATCAGAAGTTTGGTTTGGATATTCCTTTGGAAAATCGGCTGTTGACCTTGGAAGACTTGGTGGCGGTTGTGCGGCACATAATCGATCTCAGAAATGGGATTGGTGATATAGATGATATTGATCACCTGGGAAACCGCAGGGTGCGCGCAGTAGGGGAGTCTCTGGAGAACCAGTTCCGCGTTGGAATAGTGCGAATGGAGCGGGCGATTATTGAAAGAATGTCCATTCAGGATTTAGATGTCTCCATGCCGCATGATTTGATCAATTCCAAACCGGTGACCGCCGCTATTAAAGAATTTTTTGGTAGCAGTCAGTTGTCTCAGTTTATGGACCAAACCAATCCGCTTTCAGAAATTACACATAAGCGAAGATTGAGTGCATTAGGTCCGGGTGGATTAACTCGCGAGCGAGCGGGATTTGAAGTGCGCGATGTGCACCCAACCCATTATGGTCGTATTTGTCCGATTGAAACACCGGAGGGTCCAAATATCGGTCTAATTGCATCCCTCAGCACATATGCCCGGGTCAATGACTATGGATTTATTGAGACTCCCTATCGGAAAGTACATAATTCTGTTGCTCAAGATGATGTTGAGTTTCATACGGCCTTAGTTGAAGATAATTTTGTTATCGCCCAGGCTAACGCGAAGATAGATGAGAAGAAAAATTTTTCTGATCCAATAGTTTCAGCGCGTAAGGGAGGGGATTTTGTTCTTTCTCCGCGAGAGAAAGTTGATTTTATGGATGTATCCCCAAAGCAGTTGATCAGTGTGGCTGCATCTTTGATTCCCTTTCTGGAAAATGATGACGCAAACCGGGCTTTGATGGGATCAAACATGCAACGGCAAGCCGTTCCATTGCTACAATCAGAAGCGCCCTTGGTGGGTACCGGTATGGAGGCAATTGTTGCGCACGATTCTGGTGCTGTGGTGGTTGCTGAAAACGATGGTGTGGTTATTAGTGCTGATGCAACCCGTATTGTAATCCGTACTAAAAAGAAACCGGCGGGAAAAGTAAAAACTCGTCGAAGTCAGTTAGATTCGAATGTAGATATTTATTCGCTGAATAAGTACCAACGGTCTAACCAGAATACCTGTATCAACCAACGTCCCCGTGTTTCTTCTGGAGCGATGGTTAAAAGGGGTGATGTGTTGGCAGATGGTCCTGCGACCGATCATGGTGAATTGGCCTTGGGTCGAAATGTTCTCGTCGCATTCATGCCTTGGGATGGTTACAACTTTGAAGATGCTATTATCGTAAGTGAAAAACTTGTCAAAGAAGATGTTTATACTTCTGTTCATATCGAGGAATTTGAAGTCGAAGCACGTGATACCAAGCAGGGCAAAGAAGAGATTACCCGCGATATTTCAAATGTCGGGGAGGATGCCCTAAAGAATCTGGATGAAAGCGGTATCATTCGGGTTGGGGCAAACGTCAAGCCTAACGATATTCTGGTCGGTAAGATCACTCCAAAAGGTGAAACCCAGCTAAGTCCTGAAGAAAAACTTTTGAAAGCTATATTTGGGGAAAAAGCGGGGGACGTTCGGGATACATCGCTTCGAGTGCCTCCTGGGGTGCATGGAACGGTCATTGATGTGAAGGTATTCTCGAGAAAAGGAATTGATAAAGACTCGCGAACGCTTGCGATTGAAGATGAAGAAATTGCGCTAATTGAAAAGGACTATAAGGATGAGATAGATATCGTTAAAAGTGAAACCGCAAAAAAAATTCGGGGATTGCTTGTTGGTAAAAAAGCATCCAAATCCACTGCCGTGGGTAAGGTGAGCTTTAAAAAGGGTGAGGCGATCCAGGAAGAAGAAATTGTTAAATTGAGCATAAAAGATCTGGTTAAGGTTCCGGCGCAAGGAGTTGATCAAAAGGCTCTTCTTGAAATGGAATCCAGTTCTAAAGATCAGGTGGCAATTCTTAAATCCATGCTGGAGGAAAAAGTTTCTCGTTTGAAAAAAGGAGATGATCTGGCTCCAGGCGTGATCAAGATGGTGAAGGTCTTCATGGCTATGAAGCGTAAGCTTCAGGTTGGCGACAAAATGGCGGGACGACATGGTAATAAAGGTGTTGTTTCGACAATTGTTCCTGAAGAAGACATGCCTTATATGAAAAGTGGCAAGCCTATTGAGCTCATTTTGAATCCATTAGGTGTTCCCTCGCGAATGAATGTGGGACAGATTCTGGAAACAAATTTGGGTATGGCTGCAAAAGCTAACGATAAACATATGGCGACCCCCGTTTTTGATGGTGCAAAAGAAAACGAGATCAGGGAGCTATTGCGGCAGGGAGATTGTTCAGAAACGGGTGAAGTGACCTTGATTGATGGTCGGTCTGGCCAGCCGTTTCGTCAGAAGGTGATGGTAGGGTATCTCTATATATTAAAACTTCACCATTTGGTCGACGATAAAATTCATGCACGTTCAACGGGTCCCTATTCTCTAGTTACTCAGCAACCGTTGGGTGGTAAGGCACAGTTTGGTGGTCAGCGGTTAGGAGAAATGGAGGTGTGGGCATTAGAGGCTTATGGCGCAGCATACACCCTTCAAGAAATGCTGACAGTGAAATCTGATGATGTGGAAGGGCGTAAGCGTATGTACGAAGCGATTGTTAAGGGTGACACGCATCTCAATCCAAGTTTGCCTGAGTCCTTCAACGTTCTAGTGAAAGAATTGCAGAGCTTGGCCATTGATGTCGAGTTGATCGAATCGGGAAAATAAAAATTATGTCTTCCCTCTGGCCTAGTTTTGCTCTGAATTAAAGTTGTAGTCCAGAGTTTTTAAAGATTAAGAAAAATAACGGTTTGCGAAAACCTTATCAAAGGAGAGGTCTTTAGTGGATAATCTGACACATTTCGATAAGCCAAAAAACCCCATTTTGTTTGATGCGATCCGGGTTCGCATTGCTTCTCCAGAAAAAATCCGTTCATGGTCTTATGGTGAAGTAAAAAAGCCGGAAACCATTAACTACCGTACTTTTAAGCCAGAGCGCGATGGTTTGTTCTGTGCGAAAATTTTTGGTCCCGTTAAAGACTGGGAGTGCACCTGCGGAAAGTATAAACGCATGAAGCATAAGGGTGTCGTCTGCGAAAAGTGTGGAGTGGAAGTCATTCTTTCAAAAGTTCGACGGGAGCGTCTTGGGCATATAGAGCTTGCAACGCCTGTTGCTCATATCTGGTATTTCAAGGGACTTCCCAGTCGACTTGGGCATTTACTTGATATTCCTCTCAAAGACCTTGAGAGAATCATTTATTTTGAAAATTATGTTGTGACTGATCCTGGCGATTCGGATATGGAAGTGGGTCAGATTCTGACCGAAGAAGAATATCGTGAGATGGAGATGGAGTTTCCCGATACCTTTCGTGCGATGATTGGTGCTGAAGGAGTGGCAGAACTTCTCAAGCCGATGGACTTGGACGATTTATCTCTGCAATTGAAGGAAGAGATGACTACCACCAAGTCTGTAATGAACAAAAGGAAAATTGCCAAGCGTTTGAAGATAGTTGAGGCTTTCAGAAAATCTGGCAATAAACCAGAGTGGATGATTCTGAAGGTTGTTCCTGTGATTCCGCCTGAATTACGTCCTCTGGTTCCGTTGGATGGTGGGCGGTTTGCAACTTCCGATTTGAATGATCTTTATAGAAGAGTTATCAATAGAAATAATCGACTCAAGCGTTTGCAAGAATTGAAAGCTCCGCAAATTATTGTTCGTAACGAAAAAAGAATGTTGCAGGAAGCTGTCTCGGCTCTGTTTGACAATGGTCGTCGAGGTCGTACTCTTCGTGGTACCAATAAACGACCGTTGAAGTCCTTGAGCGATATGCTCAAAGGTAAGCAGGGTCGGTTCCGCCAGAACTTATTAGGCAAACGAGTGGATTACTCGGGTCGATCCGTCATCGTGGTAGGGCCCCACTTAAAATTTCATCAATGTGGATTGCCTAAAAAAATGGCTTTGGAATTGTTTAAGCCTTTTGTATTTAACCGTCTGGAAGAAAAAGGCTACGCGACAACAATAAAAACTGCGAAGAAAATGGTTGAGCAGGAGCGCTCTGAGGTTTGGGAGGTTCTTGAGGAAGTGGTTAAAAACCATCCGGTGCTTCTTAATCGCGCGCCCACGCTGCATCGATTGGGTATCCAAGCCTTCGAACCGTTGCTGATAGAAGGAAAAGCAATTCAAGTTCATCCTATGGTTTGTACGGCTTTTAATGCTGATTTCGATGGTGATCAGATGGCAGTACACGTTCCTCTTTCCATGGAAGCGCGAACTGAATCTAAGTTGTTGATGATGTCTTCTAACAACGTTTTGTCCCCGGCCAATGGCAGGCCCATCGCTGTTCCAACCCAGGACATTGTTCTGGGTTGCTATTACATGACAAAAATCCGGGGAGATGTGAAAGGTGGCGGTAAAGTTTTTTCTGATCCAAAAGAAGTGATTGCGGCGTATGACGCCGGTGAGCTTGACCTTCAGGCGTTGATTATGGTGCGCATCGATAAGGTTCTTACACAAACCACGACAGGTCGTATTATTCTAGGCGCAATACTCCCTGATGGATTGCCCTTTGAGCTGGTAAACAGGTTGATGGATAAGAAATCACTTTCCGATCTAATTTTTCAGGCATTCCTGTTGGTGGGTCGAGAGAAGACAGTGACATTGCTAGATGATGTAAAGCGACTCGGGTTTAAATATGCAACTGAGGCTGGTCTCACAATTTCTATTGATCAAATGCGGATACCAAAAACCAAGGTTAAATTGGTAGATAAGACCAACGATGAAGTGCTTAGGGTGCATAAGCAGTATCGCGATGGACTTATAACTAATGGTGAGCGTTACAACAAGGTCATCGATATTTGGGCGCACGTTACGGAAAAAGTTTCTGAAGAAATGTTTAAGGAACTGGAAAATGAAGATGAGTCTACGGTCAATGGAAAAACGGATAAGGATTTTAATTCGATCTTCATTATGGCTGACTCGGGTGCAAGGGGAAGTGCACAGCAGCTAAGGCAATTGGCGGGAATGAGGGGATTAATGGCAAAGCCGTCCGGAGAAATTATTGAAACACCCATTACCGCAAATTTCCGCGAAGGTCTATCGGTAATTCAGTATTTCATTTCAACTCATGGTGCCCGAAAAGGTCTAGCGGATACCGCGCTCAAAACCGCAAATTCCGGTTACCTCACGCGTCGTTTGGTTGATGTTGCGCAGGACATGATTGTTCAGGAGGAAGATTGTGGCACATTAAAAGGCATCGATGCTGTTTCTTTGGTTGAGGCCGGCGAAATTATTCAGCCTCTGGGTGAACGAATTCTGGGGCGAACTGTTCTTGAAGATGTGGTCGATCCTTTCACTGGAAACGTTTTGGCGGAAGCCGATAGTCTGATCGAGGAAGACACGGTTACCGCTATTGAAAATGCCGGTATTGAAAAAGTTAAAATGCGTTCCTGTCTGACCTGTGAGTCGAAACAGGGTGTTTGTATTAAGTGTTACGGTCGCAACATGGCAACGCTTAAGTGGGTTGAGGTTGGTGAGCCTGTGGGTGTTATTGCAGCGCAATCTATAGGTGAGCCGGGCACGCAGCTGACGATGCGAACCTTCCATATTGGTGGAACCGCGAGTCGAGTGGTTGAGCAGACAACTCTAAACACTAAACGTGGGGGAGTCGTTAAGTATATGGGGCTCCGGACCCTGAAAAACCAGGCGGGCGAAATCATTGTAATGAATCGAAATGGAAGCCTTGTGATTCAGGATGAAACCGGTAGAGAAAAAGAGCGATTTTCTGTTGTGTATGCTGCAAAGTTGAAAGTTAATGATGGTCAGGAAGTTCAGGAGGGGCAAACGCTGATAGAATGGGATCCTTATACCAATGCCATTCTTACTGAGGTTGAGGGTACCATTGCTTTTGGTGATATCGTCGAAGGTGTGACAATGAAAGAAGACTTTGATGAAATTACAGGTTTGTCTACTAAGGTAATTATCAGTCACCGTGATGAAAAGAAGCAACCAAGAATTTCTCTAAAAGATATCAATGGTGAAACGGTTCGCCGTTATATTCTTCCTGCAGGAGCAAACATAAATGTTAATGAGGGCGATCATGTGAACGCTGGTGATTTGATTGTAAAAATCCCTCGTGAGTCAGCAAAAACAAAAGACATCACGGGCGGTCTGCCAAGAGTCGCAGAGCTTTTTGAGGCAAGAAAACCGCATGAGCAGGCAACCATCACTGAGATTACTGGTAAGGTTAAATTTGGTGGTTTCGTTAAGGGGATGCGAAAAGTAATTGTTGAGAGCGAATCGGGGGATGAATGTGAATATCTAATTCCGCGCGGCAAACATATTAATGTTCATGAGGGTGATGAAGTGGTGGCCGGCGAAGCGTTAATGGATGGTGCTTCCAACCCGCATGATATTCTTCGTGTTCTTGGTGAAGATGAGTTGCGTAAATATCTTGTCAATGAAGTGCAGGAGGTATACCGACTTCAAGGTGTTGCTATTAACGATAAGCATATTGAGGTTATCGTTCGGCAAATGTTGCGCCACTTAATCATTGAAGATTCAGGGGATACAGAGTTTTTGATCGGCGAACAGGTTACTAAAAAAGTATTTAATTCGGCGAATCAGGAAGCAATAAAAAATAAGAAGAAGCCCGCCAAAGGCGCTCCGGTTCTCTTGGGAATAACCAAGTCTTCTTTGAGCACTGAAAGCTTTATCTCGGCTGCATCGTTTCAGGAGACAACTCGCGTGTTAACAGAGGTGAGTGTCAGTGGTAAGCGAGATAACTTAGTGGGTTTGAAGGAAAATGTGACAATGGGCCGGTTAATTCCTGCTGGAACAGGGTGCCGGGCTTATAGTGGAATTCGCATTGAAGAACCAGAAATAGAAAATAGCGGGGAAGAAGAGGAAGAAAAAACTACGGTAGCAGCAGAGTAGGTATTCGCCTTTTTTAGCTTGACTCCGAGATTTTCAGTGATACAATTACACCTTTTTCACGCCATACTTTACCTGGATTAACCCTTTGTTTTTATTGACTTCATTGGGTGTGCTCAGTTTTATATTTGCTGGGGTAAGCTAAGTTTTATTTTGCCCACGCGTGTTTTTCATTTTTGGGGACGATTTTTTGCCAACAATTAATCAATTAGTGAAATCCGGTAGATCAAAACCGGTGAAAAAAACGGACAGTCCGGCGTTGAAAGCTTGTCCTCAAAAACGAGGTGTTTGTGTTAGGGTTTATACGTCAACTCCTAAAAAACCGAATTCAGCACTCCGAAAAGTAGCTCGTGTGCGATTGACTAATGGGATGGAAGTGACCACCTATATTCCTGGGGTGGGGCATAATTTGCAAGAGCATTCAATTGTAATGATCCGGGGGGGGCGAGTGAAAGATTTGCCGGGTGTCCGGTATCACGTGGTTCGAGGCAGCCTTGACACTTTAGGTGTGGAGGGTCGAATGCAGAGCCGTTCAAAATATGGGGCCAAAAGGCCAAAAAAATAGAACAAGAAAACTATGGCAAGAAGACGAGAAGCTCAAAAGCGGGAAATTACCCCCGATCCAAAATTCAATAACATGCTAGTAGCTCGGTTTATAAATTGTATTTTGACTAAGGGAAAAAAGGGCCTGGCGGAGACAATTTTTTATAAGGCTCTCGAGAATATTGAAGCTAAAGGAAAAGAAGAACCGTTGCGGGTGTTTCGCAAGGCAATTGAAAATGCCGCTCCATTGCTGGAAGTGCGGTCTCGCCGAGTGGGTGGTGCGACCTATCAGGTTCCGGTTGAGGTAAGGGAGAATCGAAGGATGGCCCTCAGCATTCGCTGGGTGATTCAAAATGCAAAGAAGCGATCGGGTCGAACCATGGCCGATAAATTGACGGGGGAAATTATGGATGCCTTTAATAATGCAGGCGGAGCAATTAAGAAAAAAGAAGAAGTTCATCGTATGGCAGAAGCGAATAAGGCGTTTGCCCATTACCGATGGTAATAGGAGTTATAGGGTAAGAGAATGAGCGAAAAAACCAAACTTGAAAAGACTCGCAATATAGGGATTATTGCTCATATCGATGCGGGTAAGACGACGACAACCGAAAGGGTTCTTTACTACACCGGCAAGAGTCATAAGATTGGCGAAGTGCACGATGGAAACGCCACGATGGATTGGATGGAGCAGGAGCAAGAACGGGGTATTACTATCACATCGGCGGCGACGACCTGTTCTTGGTTGGGGCATAAGATCAATATCATTGATACGCCTGGACATGTGGATTTTACCGCAGAGGTCGAGCGGTCGTTGCGTGTTTTAGATGGAGCAGTTGGTGTCTTTGATGCGGTAAGTGGTGTTGAGCCGCAGTCTGAAACGGTTTGGCGTCAGGCTAGTAAGTATAATGTGCCACGAATTTGTTTCGTGAATAAGATGGATCGTGCAGGCGCCAACTTCCTGGGTTGTGTTGAGCAGATGAAGGAAAAACTAAATGCTCATCCGGTGCCAATTCAGCTGCCTTTGGGGGCTGAGGCTGATTTCATTGGTGTGATTGACCTCGTTAATATGAAGGCGAACACTTATTCGGATGCTAAGGATAAAGGCGAGGTTTATGAGGTGGTAGATATCCCTGGCGAGTATAAAGACCAGGCGGATGAATATCGCGAAAAACTCATCGAAGCGATTTCGGATGTGGATGACACCATCATGGAAAAATTTTTGGGTGGTGAAGAGATCTCGGTGGAGGAAATTAATGCCGCATTAAGAGTAGGCACACTTGAATCCCGCTTCACGCCGGTATTGTGTGGTGCAGCCTTTAAGAATAAGGGGGTGCAGCAACTGCTTGACTCTGTGGTAACCTATCTTCCCTCTCCCCAAGAATTAAAAACCATCACTGGAACAAACCCTAATACACAAAGTGAAGAAAGTCGTAAGCTAGATGTGGGAGACCATTTCTCCGCTTTGGCATTCAAAATAATGACCGATCCGTTTGTGGGTCAGTTGGCGTTTGTGAGGGTTTATTCTGGAGAGCTGACCAGCGGTTCTTATGTTTACAATTCCACAAAAAATGTTAAAGAGCGGGTAGGTCGAATTTTAAGGATGCACGCTAATAAGCGAGAAGAAGTTGATGTGGTGCGGGCAGGAGATATCGCTGCGGTGATTGGATTAAAAAAGTCCTATACTGGTGACACACTTTGCGATAAAGACTATCCTATAATTCTCGAGGCTATTCAATTTCCTGAGCCAGTTATTTCTGTGGCAATTGAGCCAAAAACTAAGGCGGAACAGGATAAGCTTTCGGATTGTCTCGTCAAGCTTTTGCAGGAAGACCCCACTTTTCAGGTGCGCGTTGATCCCGATACCAACCAAACGGTTATTTCTGGAATGGGCGAGTTGCATCTTGAGGTTTTGGTGGATCGAATGCGCAGAGAATTCTCCCTAGATGTGGATGTTTCTAAACCGCAGGTTGCTTTTAAGGAGACGATCACCAAAGCGGTTGAGCATGAAAACAAATATGTCAAGCAATCTGGTGGCCGGGGTCAGTACGGTCATGTTGTTATCAAGGTCGAGCCGAGAGAGCCGGGAACAGGATTTGAGTTCGTAAATAAAATTGTTGGCGGTGCAATTCCTAAGGAATTTATTCCGGCGGTGCAAAAGGGGGTTGTGGAGTCAATGGCTAGAGGAATTCTTTGTGGATATCCTGCAGTTGATATTTCTGTGACGTTGCTTGATGGGTCTTTTCATGATGTGGATTCATCTGAGATGGCGTTTAAGATTTGTGCGTCGATGGCATTCCAAGAAGCTTGTAAAAAAGGAGCGCCGCAGATGCTGGAGCCGGTAATGGATGTGGAAGTGGTCACCCCTGAGGAGTTCATGGGGGATGTGATCGGTCGGCTCAATTCCAAGCGCGGCAAGATCAAGGATCTGGCGGATCGTGCCGGCGCAAAAGTAATTAGGGCTGAAGTGCCTTTGTCGGGAATGTTTGGGTATTCCACGGATCTACGATCATCGACTCAGGGACGGGCTAGTTACTCTATGGAATTTGCTAAATATGATTCTGTTCCTGTTTCGGTAGCGGAAGAATTGATTGCAAAATCCACCGGCGCCAGTGAGAAATTAGCAGTTTAATAAATACTAGTGAGAAATTAGCAGTTTAATAAATACTATATTGGAGTGAATCAGCATGGCTAAAGAAAAATTTGTTCGTGATAAACCTCATTTGAACGTTGGGACCGTGGGTCACGTTGACCATGGTAAAACCACTCTTACCGCTGCGATCACAGAAGTTTTGTCGAAAAAAGGATTGGCCGAAACGATTGCTTTCGATCAAATCGATAAAGCGCCTGAGGAAAAGGAGCGCGGTATTACCATTGCTATTGCTCACGTGGAATATAATACCGAGAACCGTCATTATGCTCATGTAGATTGCCCCGGTCATGCGGATTATGTGAAAAACATGATCACTGGTGCGGCGCAGATGGATGGTGCGGTTTTGGTTATTTCCGCAAACGATGGCCCAATGCCGCAGACACGAGAGCATATCCTGTTGGCGCGTCAGGTCGGTGTTCCCAAGATCACTGTGTTTATGAATAAGTGTGACATGGTTGATGATCCTGAGTTGCTCGATCTGGTTGAGCTGGAAGTTCGTGAGTTGCTTAGTAAATACGAATTTCCAGGTGATGATGTGCCTGTTATCCGTGGTAGCGCTTTGCAGGCTCTTGAAAATCCAGAAGATGAAGAGAAAACCAAATGCATCTGGGAATTGATGGAAGCTTTGGATACCTATTTCCCAATGCCAGATCGTCCTGTAGATAAACCTTTCTTGATGCCGATTGAAGATATTTTCAGTATTTCAGGTCGTGGAACTGTTGCAACCGGTCGTGTTGAAACAGGTGTGATTAAGACGGGTGAGGAAATTGAGATTGTTGGATTTCGAGAGACCACCAAAACCACAGCAACTGGTGTGGAAATGTTCCGAAAGATTTTAGATGAGGGGCGAGCTGGGGAAAACGTTGGGGTTCTTCTTCGAGGTACCAAGCGAGATGAAATTGAGCGCGGGCAGGTTCTTGCTAAGCCGGGTTCAATCACGCCGCATACTAAATTTAAGGCAGAAGTTTATATCCTTACTAAAGAAGAGGGTGGCCGTCATACTCCATTTTTTAATGGCTATCGTCCGCAATTTTATTTCAGAACCACCGATGTTACCGGTGTTGCAACATTGCCTGCTGGAGTTGAAATGGTTATGCCGGGAGACAATGTGGCTATGGAGATCACTCTCATTACACCTGTTGCTATGGCCAAGGAGCTTCGATTCGCAATCCGCGAAGGTGGCCGTACAGTGGGAGCCGGGGTTGTTGGTGAGATTATAGAATAATGAGCGATCAAAAAATACGGATCAAACTAAAGGCTTATGACCATAAATTGCTAGACTGGTCGGTTGGGGAGATAGTCGAAACCACCCGACGTACAGGCGCAAAGGTTATAGGTCCTCTTCCATTGCCTACGGTCAGGAACAGGTGGACGGTATTGAGATCGCCGCATGTGGATAAGAAATCTCGTGAGCAGTTTGAGATTCGAACTCACAAGCGGATCATGGAAATTCTTGAGCCCACACCGCAGACTGTGGATGCGTTGATGAAGCTGGACCTTTCCGGCGGAGTAGATATTGAGATCAAGCTTTAAAATGGAAATGTGATGAGCGCGTTATTAGGGAAAAAAGTAGGTATGACTCAGGTCTTCAATGACAAGGGTGATTGTGTTCCGGTCACTGTAGTTCAGGTCGAGCGATGTGTGCCGGTGTTAAGGCGGACCGTCGAAAAAGATGGTTATAATGCGGTTATGCTGGCTTATGGTGATAGAAAACCAAAGCACACGAATAAACCTCTGAAAGGTTTTTATGGCAAGCACAAAGTCGAGCCTGCGAAAGTTCTCAAGGAATTTAGAAATCAGGATGTCGATGATGATGCAATAGGTAAGCCCATTAAGGTTGATATTTTCAGTGTGGGAGATGAGGTTGAGGTCGTGGGTGTGACCAAGGGGCGAGGTTTTTCCGGGGTTTTTAGGCGGTTTAACTATGGTGGGGCACCAGCTTCACATGGTCACCACGAAAGTTATCGCGGAACCGGCTCCATTGGAATGCATACTTACCCTGGGCGAGTTCTTAAAGGAATGGGCATGCCGGGTAGAATGGGTGGTAAGGCGAAGCATCTAAAAAATCTCGAAGTTGTGCAGGTGGATGTAGAGAATAATGTGCTTCTTCTGAAGGGCTCTGTGCCAGGTGCGAATGGCGGATTGCTAAGAATTTTTAAATCGTAGGGGTAAAGTTTTTTCATGCCTGAACTGGATATTGTAGATACGGAAAATAAGAAAGTCGGGAAGGTTGAGGCCTCCTCTAATGTGTTTGAGGCCAGGGTGCGTGATGAATTGGTGCAGCGTTATGTGACAATGCAGCTGGCAGCTCGGCGTGGGGGCAATGCGGCCACCAAGCAGAATAAAGGAGAGTTGCATGGCAGTAATGCGAAACCTTGGAGACAGAAGGGCACGGGTCGTGCTCGTTCAGGTAACACGCGATCACCGATTTGGCGAGGGGGTATGACGGTCTTTGGCCCTAGTCCTAGGAGTTATGCGTTTTCTCTTTCTAAGAAATCCAAAAAAATTGCAATCAAATCTGTTCTCACCGAAAGATTCAAGAGTCAAAATATCTCTGTTGTTGACTCCATTGTCCTAGAGCAACCAAAAACTAAAGATGTAGCCGCTATCCTGAAAAAAATGAGTCTTCCAAGTAAAACTTTGTTTATTATTTCTGAAAAAAACCAAAACTTTCAGTTGGCAGTGCGTAATTTGCCCTATACGAATGTTTTGCTAGTGGATGGCTTAAATGTGTTCGATCTTTTGAAGCATGAAAGAATTGTGTGTACAAAAGATGCGCTTCAAAAAATAGAGGAGCGACTTAACTAATGGATATGTATCAGGTAGTAATCAAACCATTGGTAACGGAAAAAGGCACCATGATGCTGAGCGAGGGTAATTGGGTAACCTTCAGGGTTCATCCGGATGCTAATAAAATTGAAGTTAGGGAAGCGATCCAGAAAATTTTTAGTGTCTCTGTTTTGCAAGTAAATACTCAGATCGTTCGTGGTAAGCGAAGAAGGTTTGGTAAAACGATGGGACAGTCAAAAGCATGGAAGAAGGCAATGGTGCGATTGAAAGAAGGCGATAAAATTGAAATATTTGAAGGAGTTTAAGGGTTAATGCCTATTAGGAAAAGAAAACCTCGTTCTCCTGGTGTGCGATTTCAGACCATTTCGGGATTCGATGAGATAACAAAATCGGAACCAGAAAAAAGTCTTCTTGTCTCTATTTCAAGATCAGGTGGGCGCAATAATAATGGTCGAGTGACAGCTAAGCGTCGAGGCGGTGGTCATAGGAAGCAGTATCGCATTATTGATTTCAAACGCGGTAAAGATGGTATCGAGGCTAAAGTTGTCGGGATAGAGTATGACCCTAATCGCTCTGCCCGTATCGCTTTGCTAGTTTACTCCGATGGCGAGAAGCGTTATATCATTGCGCCGGCAAAGTTAAATGTGGGTGATGTTTTGGTGTCGGGTGAAAATGCAGAGATCAAAATTGGCAATTGTCTACCGCTAAAAGATATTCCTGAGGGAACGCTGATTCACAACATAGAAATGCGACCGGGAAAAGGTGCGCAGATCGCACGCAGTGCAGGAAACGGGGTTCAGCTGATGGCGAAAGAAGGGGAGTATGTTACGCTGAAGTTGAGGTCAGGCGAGGTTCGTTTGATACATAAAAATTGCCGTGCAACGATAGGTATTGTTGGGAATTCGGATCATGAAAATGTGTCGATTGGTAAAGCCGGGCGGGTGCGCTGGATGGGTCGCCGACCGCGAGTGCGAGCTGTAGCCATGAACCCAGTAGATCATCCTATGGGCGGTGGTGAGGGTAGATCTTCGGGCGGGCGTCACCCCTGTAGTCCTTGGGGTCAAAGTGCTAAAGGATTAAAAACAAGAAAAGTTAATAAACTATCGAACAAATTTATTATCAATCGCAAAAAGAAGAAATAAGTTTGTCCAATTTTGAGGGTTAGGAATGGCACGATCGTTAAAAAAAGGTCCGTTTGTTGATTCGCATTTGATGGACCGGATCGAGGAGTTGAACCGTAAGAATGAAAAAACAATTTTCAAAACTTGGTCGCGTCGCTCCACTATTACCCCGGATTTTGTCGGGCATACAATATCAGTCCATAATGGAAAAAAGTTTTTTCCGGTATTTGTGACTGAAAATATGGTTGGGCACAAGCTAGGCGAGTTTTCTCCTACGCGTACTTTTAGGTCGCATGGAGGCAAAACCAAAAAAGCAGTAACCAAGTAAGATAGAGGATGGTTCCTCACGGGCCATCTCTGAAAAGAATTATTTTTGATGTATCGCAAGTTATAGGATAAGCCTCGCTTGTGGAATTAGAGAGACTGAAAAATTATGGAAGTAAGAGCTTTACTTAGGCATACGCGAACAGCACCCCGTAAGGCGAGGTTGGTGGCAGATTTAATTCGCGGGAAAAATGTAAACGATGCCATTAATATTTTGCAATTTACACGTAAAAGAGCGGCGGATACTTTTCAAAAGTTATTAAAATCTGCCATTGCCAATGCGGAAGAGAATCATAAGGTTCTGGATGTGGAAGATTTATTTGTGAAAAATGTAAGAGTCGATGAGGGTGTTACTTGGAAGCGCCATATGCCGCGTGCTCGAGGCACCTCAACAATGATTCAAAAAAAGACCAGCCACATCACTTTGGTGTTGGAAGAAAAAGAATCTTAAGGAGAAAAAAGTGGGTCAAAAAGTTCATCCCTATGGGTTTCGTTTAGGATTCAACAAGACTTGGATTTCTAACTGGTATGCGCGTAAAGACTATTCTAGTCAGTTGGTCGAGGACATTAGTCTTAGGAAATATATTTTTAAAACATTGTCGCATGCGGGAATTTCCCGGGTAGAAATTGAACGATCTGCGAATCGGGTGCGGATTAATATTCACACTGCACGTCCCGGAATTATTATCGGCAAAAAGGGCCTTGAGGTGGATCGTCTTAAGGAGGAATTGGAGAGGGTGATATCTGGCAAGCAGGTCAATCTCAATATCAAAGAGGTTCGGCGGGCTGAATTGGACGCCACTTTAATAGGCCAAAATATAGCTTTGCAGTTGGAAAAACGGGTTTCTTTTCGTCGCGCTATGAAAAAAAGTGTTGTCTCAGCGCTTCGGTTTGGAGCCAAGGGTATCAAGGTTCGGGTTTCGGGAAGATTGGGTGGGGCAGAAATTGCCCGGAGCGAATGGTACCGTGAAGGTCAAGTGCCTTTGCATACTCTCAGGGCTGATATAGATTATGGAACAGCAGTCTCCAATACCACTTTCGGAATTATTGGTGTGAAGGTTTGGGTTTATAAGGGAGAGGCTCTGCCAGAAAAGAAATTGAAAAAACCAGAAGGATTTGGATCGAAACCTGCTGGGGAATCGGCTAAGAAATAATTTTTTTAGAATTAAAAGGAATCAATTAGGAGATAGTGCATCATGTTGATGCCGAAAAGAGTTAAGTATAGAAAACGCCATAAGGGTAAGATGCGTGGAACCGCTTATCGAGGTGGGACTTTAAATTTTGGTGCCTTTGGCCTTCAAGCTCTGGAGTGTGGGCGCATAACGAATCGGCAAATCGAAGCTGCCCGAATTGCTATGACAAGACATGTGAAGAGAGGGGGGAAAATTTGGTTGAGAATTTTTCCTGATAAGCCGGTTTCAAAGAAACCTCTTGAAACCCGAATGGGTAAGGGTAAAGGTAATCCAGAGTTTTGGGTGGCTGTGGTGAAGCCAGGGCGTATCCTCTACGAAATGGAAGGGGTCTCTGAGCCGATTGCAAAAGAGGCGTTTCGTCTTGCGGCCCATAAACTATCTGTAGCAACCCGATTTGTTACGAAATAACTGAACGGTAAATAGGTAATGAAAGCACAAGAGATTAGAGATCTTTCGGAGAAAGAACGGGAGGACAAGGTAACAGACTTGGGTCAGGAAATTTTTAACCTAAGGTTTCAATTGGCTACGGGGAAAATTGAAAACCCGAGTCGATTGAAAAGTCTTCGTAGAGATATCGCGAGAATTAAGACCATTCAGCGGGAAGCTGGAGATGAGGTGCCACAGTCTATAGAAGAACAAAAGGAAGATAAGAAATAACGTAATGGGGTAAAAGATCGCCCTGAAAATCAAACTGAATAGGAAATTCCTTTGGAAAAGACTACAAAAAGAAAAACTTTGCAAGGCCATGTTGTAAGCAACAAAATGGATAAGACGGTGGTCGTGCAGGTGGAGCGGAAGTATATGCACCCTAAATTTAAAAAGGTGGTAAAAAGCACCCGCAAATATAGCGCGCATGATGAAAAAAATGAGTGTAATCCTGGAGACTTTATTAGTATTGGGGAAACTCGACCGCTGAGTAAAACCAAACGTTGGCGGATGCTAGAAGTTATTAAAAAAGGTGTGGAAGAAGGTATAGCGTCATGATTCAACTGAGAACGGTTTTAGAGGTTGCGGACAATTCCGGAGCAAAAGTGGTCCAGTGTATTAAGGTGCTGGGTGGGTCTCGTCGTCGGTATGCGCGTATTGGCGATGTGATTGTTGTTGCCGTAAAAGAAGTTGACCCTCAGAGCAGTTTGAAAAAGGGTGAGGTGAAAAAAGCAGTGGTGGTTCGCACCCGTAAGGAAATTCGAAGATCTAATGGAACTTATATTAAGTTTGACAGTAACGCCGCAGTTCTGATTGGAGAGGGGAAAGACCCTGTAGGAACTCGTATTTTTGGTCCTGTTGCTAGGGAATTGCGTGCTAAACGTTATATGAAGATTCTATCGCTTGCTCCGGAGGTATTGTAGTGAAAAGGGCAGCTTATAAATTGCATCTCAAAAAAGACGACATTGTTCAGGTTATTGCCGGGAAAGAAAAAGGGAAAAAGGGAAAAATTTTGGCAATCTTCCCTGCGCGCGAACGTGTAACAGTCGAGAAATTGAATATGGTTAAACGCCATACGAAGGGGGATGGCAAGTCTAAGCAGTCAGCCATTATAGAGAAAGAAGGGACAATTCACATATCTAATGTTTTGTTGGTGAGCGACAAGGTCGGCAAGGGAGTTCGAACAAAATTAAAAAAACTGGCCGATGGTAAGCGGGTTCGCGTTTGCTCAAAAACCGGAGATGTGTTGGATAAGGTATAGGTATGGCAAACTTCAAAAAAGCATATATTGAAAAACATAAAGCGGCGATCCAAAATGATCTAGGCTTGAGCAATGTTATGGAAATTCCCAAGATGGAAAAGATCACCGTTAATATGGGTCTGGGTGAAGCGTTGCAGAACTCTAAACTTATAGAATCGGGGATTGAGCAATTGAAGGTAATTACGGGCCAATCTCCAGTTGTAACGAAGGCAAAAAAGTCCATCTCCAACTTCAAATTACGAGAAGGGGTTTCGATTGGCTTGAAGGTCACGATGCGCGGCAACCGTATGTATGAGTTTTGGGAAAGGTTGGTTTGTTTTGCGCTTCCCCGAGTGCGTGATTTTAAAGGATTGCCTCCAAAAGCGTTTGATGGGCGCGGTAATTATACGATTGGATTGAAAGAGCAGTTGATCTTTCCTGAAATCAATTTTGATAAAATAGAAAAGATCAAGGGAATGAATATTACAATTACGACTACTGCTAAAAATGATGAACAGGGTAAATGTTTGTTGACCTATATGGGGCTTCCCCTAAGAAAGTAAAGGTATGGCAAGAAAAGCACTTATAGCTAAGCAGAAAAGAAAACCCAAATTTGCTGTTAGAAGTTATAACCGATGTAACATCTGTGGGCGGCCAAGAGCCTTTCTTAGAAAGTTTGGTATATGCCGCATTTGTTTTCGCGAGAGGGCGTTGCGTGGAGAAGTTCCTGGTGTTACTAAGGCCAGTTGGTAATGAAATTGAATTAATAATTTTTGGAGTACCGTTTTAAAATGATGACCGATCCCATAGCAGATTTGTTCACCCGTATTCGTAATGGGCAAATGGTGCGGCACCTGAGGGTGGATGTTCCAGGGTCTAAAATGAAAAAGCGGATTGTGGAAATTTTAAAGGATGAAGGGTATATCAAAAATTTCCGCCATTACGAGGATGGTAAGCAGGGAATTCTTCGGGTTTATTTGAAATATCAAAACGATGAGCCTGTTATTCGAGGAATCGAAAGAGTCAGCAAGCCGGGAAGAAGAAATTATGTGGGGCGCGACACGATCCCTAGGGTTTTGAATGGATTGGGTTTGGCTATTGTTTCGACTTCGTCAGGCGTCTTCACCGACGAGCAATGCCGGGAAAAGGGTGTTGGTGGTGAAGTCCTTGGTCGTGTCTGGTAAATATTTATTTTTTTCCTCTAATGGAAAGTTACAAGCACCTGGGTTGACTCCCGGGAGTAATGGATAAAAAGAAAATGTCTCGAATAGGAAAACAGCCAGTTCTAGTGCCCTCAGGGGTAGAGTGCAAAGTTAATGGCTCAACGCTTGATGTTAAAGGGCCTAAGGGGCAGTTGTCTCGTCAATTGCATCCAAACATGAAAATCGAGTTGAAGGATAATACGGTAACAGTAACTCGACCCACAGATAATCGGTTAGATCGTTCTTTGCATGGTCTCACAAGAACTTTGATCAACAATATGGTGCTGGGAGTTTCGACGGGCTACTCGAAGCAGCTCAATATTGTGGGTGTCGGTTATAAGGTTGCGTTAAAGGGTAAGAATTTGGAGTTGAATCTGGGGCATTCCCACGCTATCAATTACCCGGTACCAAAGGGGATTGAGTTTGAGGTAGATGAGAAAAAGAACACCATAATTGTTAAGGGTATCAATAAGGAAGTGGTGGGTCAAACGGCAGCAGAAATTCGCGGGTTTCGTCCCCCGGAGCCCTACAAGGGAAAGGGTGTCATGTACTCGACTGAAAGGATTATTCGCAAAGCTGGTAAGGCTGCGGTAGCAAAAGGAACGTAAAATGAAAACTTTAGAACGTGAGCGTCTGCGGCTGAGCAGGAAAAAAAGAATCAAGATGAAGGTGCAAAAGCAAAAAAGTCGGCATCGGTTGACGGTGTTTCGTAGCACTAAACATATTTATGCGCAAATCGTCGATGACAACGAGGGTAAAACTTTGGTTGCCAGCTCGTCTCTTTCAAAAGGGTTTAAGGAGCAAATGAAAACTGGCGGAAATTTGAAAGCTGCAGCTTTAGTCGGCTCTTTGATTGGCGAACAGGCGGCGGCACAAGGAATCAAAGAAGTCTATTGTGATAGGAACGGTTTTCATTATTCTGGAAGAATAAAAGCCCTTGCAGATGCGGTTCGGGAAAAAGGAATTAAATTTTAATCTAAATTAAGCAGGAGGAAGGTTTGCGACAAAAGCAACCTGAAAACCCAACAGATTTTGTTGATAAAGTGGTCAAGATCAACCGTGTAGCCAAGGTTGTTAAAGGTGGTCGTCGGTTCAGCTTCAGTGCATTAGTCGTGGTCGGTAACCGTGATGGCAAGGTAGGCTGGGGTTTAGGAAAAGCCAACGAAGTTCCTGAGGCCATTCGTAAAGGTGTTGAAAAAGCCAAGAAGAGCTTGGTTTCGGTCAGTCTTGAGGGTTCCTCCATTCCGCATGAAGTTATTGGTGCTTATGGTTCGGGAAGAGTAATGTTGAAGCCAGCATCAAGGGGAACCGGGTTGATTGCAGGTGGGGCGGTTCGTGCTGTATTAGAAGCGGCAGGCGTGCGCGATATCCTCACTAAATGTCTGCGGACAAATAACCCGCATAATGTTGTCAAAGCAACAATCCAAGGACTAATGGACCTCCGAAGCGCTAAAGATTGCGCCCGGGTAAGAGGAAAACAGGTAGGCTGATTAAGGAAAATGCATGTTGCAATTATCTAATTTAAAAGGTCCGGCCGGAGGCAGGAAAAATAGAAAACGGATTGGTAGAGGAATAGGCTCTGGAACTGGAAAAACTTCGGGCAAAGGGCAAAAGGGGCAAAACAGTCGTTCTGGCGGAGGGGTCCGCCCTTGGTTTGAGGGTGGTCAAATGCCGCTTCAAAGGAGGTTGCCCAAGCGTGGGTTCACTAATATTTTTAAGAAGTATTATGAAATTGTGAATGTCGAGCAACTGTCTCGATGTGCAGGGATTGACCCGGTTACACCTGAGGTAATGAAGGAAAAGGGATTGATTAAAAAATTAGGAGCTGTAAAAATTCTTGGAGTGGGAGAGCTGAAGGAATCGCTAAGCGTACATGCGCATAAGTTCAGCAAATCGGCTCAGGCAAAAATTGAAAAGTCCGGGGGAAAGGCTGTAAACCTCTAAATGGCCGCAGAAAGTTTCGGTAATATATTTCGTGTCCCAGAGCTAAAAAAGAGAATTCTTTTTACTTTGGGATTGTTGGTGGTCTACCGGATCGGGGCGCATATACCGACTCCGGGAATCAACTCTGTGGCTTTGGCGGAATTGTTTGCTAGAGCTCAAGGCACAATTCTTGGTTTTTTTGATATGTTTTCCGGCGGAGCATTGAGCCGGTTGACAATATTTGCATTGGGTATCATGCCCTATATCAGCGCTTCTATTATTTTGCAGCTGATGACTATTGTTTCTCCTTACTTAGCAAGATTGAAAAAAGAAGGGGAGCAGGGGCAAAAGAAGATCACTCAGTACACTCGTTATGGAACGGTGTTTTTGAGTACAATACAAGGGTCGGGAATTGCTGTAGGTCTGGAAGCGATGAAAAGTCCTGGAGGTAGTCCCATTGTTCCGGAGCCGGGCTGGTCGTTTAGATTAATGACTATTTTAACTCTGACGGCGGGAACTTCTTTCCTGATGTGGCTAGGAGAGCAGATCACGGAACGGGGAATTGGTAACGGAATCTCCCTAATTATTTTTTCCGGAATTGTTGCTGGGACACCCGCAGCAATTTTCCAGTCGTTGGATTTGATGGGTACAGGTGAGATGCCTGTACTTGTTATGCTTTTTCTTCTAGTCTTAATGGTCGTGGTGATTGGAGCCATCGTATTCACGGAAGGAGGGCAGCGTCGGATTCCCATCCAATATGCAAAACGGGTGGTGGGGCGAAAAATGATGGGAGGGCAGTCTACACATCTGCCTTTGAAGGTGAATACATCGGGAGTTATCCCGCCGATTTTTGCTTCATCGATCATCATGTTTCCTGCGACGATAGCTCAGTTTATCAGTCATCCTTGGATGCAGTCGGTTTCAGCTGCGCTGACACCAGGGACGGTTATTTATAGTTTGATTTTTGTAGGTGCTATATTTTTCTTTTGTTACTTTTATACGGCGGTTATATTTAACCCTGTTGATGTTGCTGACAATATGAAAAAGCACGGCGGTTACCGGGAATTCGACCGGGAGCAAAAACGTCTGATTACATAGACACGATTCTCTCAAGACTTACGTTTTATGGGGGATTGTATTTGTCTTTAGTCTGTATTTTGCCGGATTATTTGATAAAATACTTCAACATCCCGTTTTATTTTGGTGGAACCAGTTTATTGATCGTGGTGGGGGTGTCCTTGGATACTATGCAGCAAATAGAGTCCCATTTGGTTATGAGAAATTACGATGGTTTTGTGAAAAAGGGGCGTTTGAAAAGCCGAAGAGGCTGATTGATGAGATTGATTCTTTTAGGGCCACCGGGTGCTGGCAAAGGCACTCAGGCAAAAATGCTGAAAGAAAAATTTCAGATCCCACAAATTTCCACCGGCGATATTTTGAGACAAGCAGTTAAGGATAATACTGAGTTAGGTGCTCGGGCAAAAACGGTTATGGATGCGGGGCAGCTGGTGCCTGATGATGTAGTGATTAGTTTGATAAAAGAGCGAATCCGGCAAAAGGATTGCAAAGCAGGATTCATACTAGATGGGTTTCCTAGAAATATTGCGCAGGCTGAAAAACTCTCGGAAACCTTGGTTGATATGGGACTGGTGATCGACAATATAATTGATTTGGAAGTCGATGAAAGAGAAGTGGTTGAGAGGTTAACAGGCCGAAGTACTTGTTCAGATTGTGGTGCGATGTTCCACCAGATATCTTGCCCTCCTAAAGTTTTTGGGGTTTGTGATGGGTGTAGCGGAAAGCTGGTTCAAAGGCCGGACGATAATAGGGAAACAATTCGGGAAAGATTAAAGGTATATGCGGGGTCTACTGCCCCTCTTAAAGAATTTTATATGAAACAAGGGAACTTAAAAACCGTTGAAGCAAAAGGTTCAGTAGAGGAGATTTTTTCCCGCGTTTGTGAGATGATTGAATGAAGAATGTCTAAAGAAGAGTCGATAGAAGTAGAGGGTACCATTTTGGAACCGTTGCCTAACGCGATGTTTCGAGTAGAACTTGAAAATGGCCATAAGGTATTAGCGCATATTTCTGGCAAAATGCGCATGCATTTTATTCGTATTTTATCAGGAGATAAGGTGAAAGTGCAGTTATCCCCTTATGATTTGACCCGTGGTCGAATTACCTATCGGTACAAATAAGAAGGATAGAGTTATGAAAGTAAGAGCTTCAGTCAAACCAATTTGTATGAAATGTAAAGTGATTCGCCGTCGTGGTGTTGTGCGGGTGATTTGCGAAAACCCAAAACATAAGCAGCGACAAGGCTAAAGGAGAAACAGTGGCACGAATAGCAGGTGTTGATATTCCAAAAGATAAGCAGGCTTGGATCGCCCTGACCTACATCTATGGGGTAGGCAGAACGACCTCGTGTGAAATTCTCAAAAAAGCTCAAGTGGGTGAGGAAATAAGAATGAAGGACCTGACGGAAGAAGAGGTTTCCCGAATTCGAAGTATCATTGATAAGGAATACGAGGTGGAAGGGGACCTGAGACGAAATGTCACCATGGACATCAAACGCTTGATGGATATTAGTTCCTACCGAGGCCTTAGGCATCGAAGAGGTTTGCCTGTCCATGGCCAAAGAACGCATACTAATGCTCGAACAAGAAAAGGCCCAAAGAAAACAGTGGGTGCTCGTGCTAAAAAATAAAGATCTGGAGAAATTTAATTAATGGATAAAAAATCCAAAACCGGTAAGAAAAAACAAAAAACAGTTCCGGAAGTGGGTGTTGCCCATATTCGTGCTACCTTTAATAATACTATCATCACCATTTCGGATATGTCTGGTAATGTAGTTTCTTGGTCAAGTGCCGGAGCACAAGGTTTTAAAGGTTCCAGAAAAAGTACTCCTTTTGCAGCCCAGGTTGCTGCCGATAAAGCGGCTATACAAGCCAGGGATATGGGAATGAGGAAACTTGAAGTTCATGTAAAAGGCCCGGGTTCTGGGCGGGAGTCTGCAATCCGCTCCTTGCAGGCAGCCGGAATGGAGATTCTTGTCATTCGGGATAAAACCCCGATTCCACATAATGGTTGTCGGCCGAAAAAACGGAGAAGAGTCTAATGATTAAACCTGAAAGGAGAAGCTGAATTTGGCCAGGTATCGAGGTTCTGTTTGTCGACTGTGTCGGCGAGAAGGGATAAAGTTATATCTAAAGGGTTCCCGTTGTGAGACGGAAAAATGCGCTATTGAGAAAAGAGCCTATCCTCCCGGGCAGCATGGCCAAGAGCGTAGCAAGTTCTCGGAATATGGAGTTCAACTTCGTGAAAAGCAAAAAGTAAAACGGATATATGGTGTTTTGGAAAAACCATTTCGAAACTACTTTTTTGCAGCAGATAAGAAAAAAGGTGTGACTGGCGAAAACCTTTTGCAAAGCTTGGAGTTGAGGTTTGACAATGTGATTTATCGAATGGGGCTTGCGCCATCTAGAAATGCAGCTCGTCAACTGGTGCGACATAAACATTTTACCGTCAATGGAAAAAAAATGGATGTTCCTTCTTATATTCTTAGGCAGGGAGATATTATCACGCCCAATCCGATCAAAGGTAAAAAGAAGCCTGTTAACGAGGCTATAGAAAATATTAAAAACAAAACACTACCGGAATGGCTCGCTTTTGACACAGATAGCAAACAGGGGATTATTCAAGGGATGCCTACAAGGGAAGATGTTAAGTTGCCGATTGAAGAGCAATTGATAGTTGAACTTTATTCAAGATAACAAAAAACTCACTAAATAATTAACAATTGATGAGACCCGAAATATTGCGGTCGGAGACTATATGTTCACAGCCCAAGGAATAGTTAAACCCAAGCGGTTAGAATTTGATAAGAAAAACAGGTCTGAATATTATGGAAAGCTAAGTGCTGGTCCATTTGAGCGCGGATTTGGTGTAACCATTGGAAACTCTTTACGCAGAATGTTGCTATCTTCAATTGAAGGAGCTGCTGTTGTTGCGGTTAAGTTTGAGGGAATTTTCCATGAGTTCTCCTCCATTCCGGGTGTGGTTGAAGATGTGACAGAAATCATTCTCAACATCAAACAGTTGAACTTGAGATTGGCCGGTGAGACAGATTCAAAACGAATCTATATTAAGGCTTCGGAAGCTGGTACAGTTTATGCCAAAGATATCATTGCAGACCCGGATGTTGAAATTTTGAATCCGGACCACGCACTCTTAACAATTGACCAGAGTGCAAAAGTAGATTTGGAAATGATTGTCAGAAAAGGTCGCGGGTATGTTCCGGCCGACAAACATATAATCGAAAATGAATCTGTACAATTGATTCCAATTGATTCCAGTTTCTCTCCCATTGAAAAGATTTCTTATCATATAGAAAAGACTCGGGTGGAACAATCCAGTGATTACGATTCTCTGGTTATGGAATTGTGGACGAACGGGGGAATTACACCTGAAGATGCGGTGGCGCACGCAGCAAAAATTGTTAAAGACCATATGCAAATTTTCATCAACTTTGATGAAGAACCTGAACCGGTAATGCCTCAGGTGGATGAGAAAAAACAGAAGATGCTGGGAAATATGGCTAAGTGTGTCGAAGAACTCGAGCTTTCTGTCCGTTCCTATAATTGTTTGAAAAATGCTAACATTCAAACCATTGCAGAATTGGTTACGAAAACGGATGGAGAAATGCTCAAAACGAGAAACTTTGGCAGAAAATCACTAAACGAAATTAAAGAGATTCTCGAAGAGATGGGTCTACATCTGGGAATGAAGTTAGAGGAAGAAGATTTAAAGCAAATTAGTCAGGCGCAAAAGAAAAAAGAAATTGACACTGAGCCTGAATAATAAGCGTTTTTAAGGAGCAAAACTAGTAATGCGGCATTTGAAAGCAGGCAGAAAATTTGGAAAAACCTCCGCCCATAGGAAGGCACTTTTTCGTAATCTGGTCGGAGCCTTGATCGAAAGAGAGCGTATCAGTACTACTCTGGCTAAAGCAAAAGAGTTGAGAGGAAAAGTTGAGAGGACAATTACTCTCGGCAAGAAAGGTACTCTGCATGCGAGACGACAAGCTTTCAAGCTGGCACCGCAAAAAGAAGCCGTACAAAAAGTTTTTGGGACTCTGGCAGGTCGGTATGCTAATCGACCCGGGGGGTACACCCGTATTATCAAAATAGGCCCTCGCCGCGGCGACAATGCTCCGATGGTTTTCATTGAACTGGTAGATCGAGAGGGCGAGACCCCTGCCCCAAAAAAAGAGGTTCAGAAAAAAACCGCGATGAAAAAAGAAACTAAGCCTAAGGTAACAGAGAAAAAAGCTGTAGAAAAAAAAGAATCTAAAGAAGATACCAGAAAGAAAGCTGAGCCCAAAAAGTCCGCCGCAAAGAAAAAAGAAGATAAAGAATAATAAAAGCTTGTTTATCTCTGTCGCTAAAGACAGTTGGGCCCCACCCCGGTAGGTCCATGTTTGAACCTAAAGTTGGTGTTTTCTTTTATATAAATCAATAAATCATCATAGCTCTTAAAGTGTTCTGTAAACCCGTAATCGTCACCCGTGTATTCACAGGACTCCGTGCTATGCTCGCGGCACATATAGGGTCGGTGTTCATAGATAGCACATTTATTGTCGGGCATTAAGAAATTGCAACGGTTATGAATCATGATGAACCAATCCTGTCTATAAATATAAATAGACGTGTTTTCGTGGGCAATTTTCCATAGCAGGCTTTCGTAGTCACGGCGGTCTTCGGGTTCGTCTATTCCAAAGGCGAAATAATTACAGCAATAAGCGGGAAGGCATTTCTCGCATTGGTGGGTATCATCTCTTTTGCTTTTTGTGTTGGGCATGAAATATTCCTTACAGGTTCAGGGAATAAAAAATATGAAAAATTAAAACTGGAGGCTATTTTGCCTACCAAATTTTGAGGAGTCAACCCACTAGACAAGGCTTATTTTGAGGAGTATTAAGGAATCTTGTTAGTATAAAAAGTAGTAAACCTCATTTGGTTTTAGGGGAATAGACCTATTGTGCTCCCGTGGGAGGGTATCCAAGTAAATGATGTGATTTACGCTTACGACGGGTTGTTGACCAGAGAAAGAGGTTGACAAATGAAGAATAACTAGCTAAAGTTATG
>CAZMBO010000014.1:0-18985 GCA_964564655.1 uncultured Nitrospina sp.
TGTTCGATGATTACTACTGTATTTCCATTATCTACAAGTTTTTGCAAAACTTTTAGCAATTGTTCGATATCCGCAAAATGTAATCCGGTAGTGGGTTCATCCAATATATACAGGGTTCTGCCTGTGCTACGTTTACTCAGTTCTTTGGACAACTTCACACGTTGAGCTTCTCCGCCTGAGAGAGTGGTGGCCTGTTGTCCTAGATGAATATAATCCAACCCAACATCTTTAATAGTTTGTAATTTATTTTTAATTGCTGGAATATTGGTAAAAAAATTACTTCCTTCTTCAACGGTCATTTTTAAAATATCCGCAATACTTTTTCCTTTGTATAAAATTTCCAATGTTTCCCTGTTAAACCGTTTGCCTTGGCAGACTTCACAGGTGACGTACACATCCGGTAAAAAATGCATTTCAATCTTAATCACTCCGTCACCTTGACAGGTTTCGCATCGTCCACCCTTAACATTGAAACTGAAACGGCCGGGTTTATAACCTCGAGCTCTTGATTCGGGAACCTGACTGAACAGCTCCCGGATGTGGGTGAAGACACCTGTATAGGTTGCGGGATTTGACCGGGGTGTTCGGCCAATAGGCGACTGGTCAATATCAATTACCTTGTCAAGGTAGTGGATGCCGTTGATTTTATCGAAAGAACCAGGCCTGTTTGTCGATCTATAAAAATGTTTTGCAAGAGCTTTATATAAAACTTCAAGGATCAGCGTGCTTTTACCCGATCCGGAAACTCCGGTCACGCAAACGAGACACCCTAATGGAAATTTGACATCTATAGTTTGTAAATTATTTTCTTTTGCCCCTGTAACTTCTAAAAACATACCGTTACCTTTTCTTCTTTGGCTTGGGATGGCAATTTCTTTTTTACCTGAAAGGTATTGTCCGGTAATAGAATCTTTATCTTTGAGGAGTGCTTTTGGTGTCCCTGCAAAAATTACTTCACCTCCATGAACTCCTGCACCGGGTCCTAGATCAACGACATGGTCTGCTGCCCGGATAGTCGCCTCATCGTGCTCAACCACGATGACTGTATTCCCTAAATCGCGCAGGCAAATAAGAGTTTCCAATAAGCGATCATTATCTCGTTGGTGAAGTCCAATGCTTGGTTCATCCAGGACATACAAAACACCCATCAGGCTTGAGCCTATCTGCGTTGCGAGTCGAATACGTTGGCTTTCGCCTCCTGATAATGTCGCTGAGGTGCGATCCAGTGATAGATATTCCAGCCCAACATTGGTGAGAAAGCCTAACCTTTCCCTAATTTCTTTTACGATTCGTCGTGCAATATTGTTCTCTTGTTTGGAAAGCTTTAAATCTTTAAAAAATTTAAAGGCTTTACCGATGGAGAAGGAGGTGAACTCGACGATGTTTAGGTCTGCCACTTTTACCGAGACAGCTTCTTTTCTCAAGCGGTTGCCATTGCATTGTTGGCAGGGCAGGGGACGCATAAAACGGGCAATGTCCTCTCTGGACCAGGCAGAATCAGTTTCCAGGTAACGTCTTTCTAGGTCGGGAATGACCCCATCAAAGGTATCGGTAAAGTGCTGCTGCCTTCCATCTTTTTCATAAAAGTATTTAACCGGTTCATCTCCTGAACCGTATAAAATAATTTCCTGGGTCTTTTTTTTCAGTTTTGCAAATGGCGTACTTAATTTGAATTTGAAATGAGTGGAAATGGTATCCAGCATTTGATGGAAATAAACGGAGTTACGTTTCTCCCAGGGCTTGATGGCTCCATCACGAATAGAAAGGCTTTCGTCTGGTACCACGAGATCAGGATCGATAACCATTTTTATTCCCAAACCATCACATTTAGAGCAGGCCCCTTGAGGATTGTTGAATGAAAATAGTCTGGGTTCAAGATCGGGGTAACTGATGTTGCAATAGCTGCATGCAAATTTTTCACTGAACAGCAAATCTTCCTCATCGATGATAGAAACTACGAGACTGCCTTCACCATGGTTTATCGCTGTCTCTACAGAATCGGTTAGCCGTTTCCCCATATTTTCTTTGATTACCAGACGGTCTACGACGATTTCCAAAGTATGCTTAAGTTTTTTATTTAGAGAAATCTCTTCATCCAGGGAACGCACCTCCCCATCTATTCGGGCGCGAACGAACCCTTTTCGTTTTATGTCCAGAATTTCTTTTTTAAATTCCCCTTTTCGCTCTCTAGCAATGGGCGCCAGGATCATTATTTTTTTTCCTGCAGGAATGGTTTGTATCTGATCGACAATATGCTGAACAGTTTGGGATGAAATTTCCTTCCCACATCCATAACAAAAGACTTTTCCAATGCGTGCGTAAAGGAGTCGCAAATAATCATAGATTTCGGTCACTGTACCCACGGTAGAACGGGGATTGCGACTAGAGTTTTTTTGTTCGATGGAAATGGCAGGTGAAAGACCATCTATGGAGTCGACGTCCGGTTTTTCCATCAGCTCCAAAAATTGTCTCGCGTAAGCAGAAAGGGATTCAACGTACCGTCTTTGACCCTCCGCGTAAATGGTATCGAAGGCAAGTGAGGATTTTCCGGAACCGCTCAATCCGGTAATGACGACCAGTTTCTCGCGTGGCAACGTCAGATGGAGGTTTTTGAGATTATGTTCTCGTGCGCCTTTTATATTTATATTTTCTAATGCCATTAAAAACTTTTATTTTTTAAACATCGAGTCCCATTTTGTGTCAACTCGCTCTTTAATTTCTTTAGACATCTCAATTTCTTCGGGCCATCTTTGCTGGTAGCCTTCGTCTTTTAATTTTTGCGTTACATCCACTCCAAGTCTATTTTTATTGAAATAAAAATCCCGTTTAGGATCAAGATTGCTGAAAAATTTCCACATCACCTCGGAATCATTCTCAGTATCGATATGGCCTTCTAATACGATTAGGATATTTACGCCTGAGAATTTTGATTCATTAAAAAATGTTTCTATGAATTCTTTTGCCTGGTTGGGGTGAGTTTTATTTAATGCTGCAAGCATGATGGGTCTTTGGGGACTGAAATTTAAAAACCTGCAACCCTTTAATTCAGGAAAATAAGATTTTACCTCCTCTATTGAAGGTAGAACCGAATCGGTTAATGCTGATGGTGCGTTTACGTCAAAGCCGGGCTCCCCTTCCACTTTTTCTGTGAGATCAACGCCTAATTTTGAACCATAAAGCATATTGTCTGATGCGTGATTTAATACATCGAGAACCCCTTCCGAGAAAAACAGATCACGTTCAAAATTGACTTTATTCAGAAGCAGGTTGATGACTTCGTCGTAGTTGTGCACATTCACTGTGGCATCGACAGTAATAATAGTTTTTACCAGGCTCATTTGCCCCAATCCCCAAAGGGCATTCATTAGCCGGCGTGATTGCATGGGGAAACGCTTATTTATAGAAACGATTACACAATTATGAAAGACGCCTTCTACCGGCATATCCATATCTACGATTTCGGGTAATTGTGTGCGGAGAAGGGGAAGAAAGATGCGCTCGGTGGCTCGACCCAGATAAAAATCTTCCTGTGGAGGTTTGCCGACTATAGTGGTTAGGTAAATCGGATTTTTTCGATGTGTGATGGCAGTTAGATGAAAGACAGGATAATCTCCATCTTGTGAATAGTAACCCGTGTGATCTCCGAATGGACCCTCCAAACGCATTTCGGATGGGTCAATATAACCTTCCAAAACAATTTCTGCGCTGGCCGGGACTTCCAAGTCCACTGTTTTACATTTTACCAGGGGGACGCTTTTCTTTCTGATAAACCCAGCCAAAAGAAACTCATCAATGCCATAGGGTAGGGGCGCAGAGGCAGCGTAACAAGATGCAGGGTCCGCACCAATAGCAACTGCGATCTCCATTACTTTATTTTGTTTCCGATATTCATGAAAGAAATGGGCTCCATCTTTATGAATATGCCAGTGCATGCCTGTTGTTTTTGAATCATAGATTTGCATACGATAAAGACCGACGTTTTTGACTGTGCGGTCAAGACTACGGTTAATGACTATAGGTAATGTTATGAACCTGCCTGCATCTAATGGCCAGCATTGCAAAATAGGGATCTGGTCTAAATTAACATCGTTGTTGAGATGGACTACTTCTTGGCAAGGAGCATTGGATCCACCAATAATTTTAGGAGGGAATTGAGCCGCCTGTAACAACATAGGTAAAAGCTTGGCTTTGTCCAAAAGGGTGGTGGGCGGAGGAATTTTTAAATAACCTTCGATTCTTTTGGCAATCTCTTCAACGTCATATACTCCGAGGGCGGCGTTCATTCTTTTTTTACTTCCGAAAGCATTTATTAGTACAGGCATGGAGCTGCCTTCCACATTTTCAAAAAGGAGCGCCTTTCCGCCGCCGGGTTGTTTTGAAACACGGTCCGTGATTTCGGCAATTTCTAAAATGGGAGATACCTGCTCTTGAATTCGAATGAGTTCGTTTTCGGATTCAAGCCGGTCAATAAATTCTCTTAAAGAAAAATAGTTCATGGTCGTGTGAAATGGTTTAATTCGACCCTTCATTATATATCAGCCATCCATGTGAAAAGGATAAATTTTGCTATAAGGGTTGTGCAGGCTTGGATATATTTCTAGAGTTCTAAATTTTTAAGTATCGTTCAGCCGTTATTTATCTCTCAGGTTTTTACTTTTGGAAGGGCTAGAGGTAATATCGTAGATCCTCAATTTTCTTATGCTAAAATATTGTTATGTTACGATTTTTACTTAGGCGGGTGTTATTGGGAATACCGGTTCTGGTGGCCGTTGCAACACTCACCTTTTTGATCATGCATTGGGTTCCTGGTGGGCCGTTTGACAGTGAAAAAATTCTTCCGCCTGCAATTATTGCCAATATTGAGGCTAAATATCATCTTGATCAACCTGTAGGGGTGCAGTATTTGCTTTATATGAAGCAATTATTGCAAGGTGATCTGGGACCTTCCTATAAATATATTGGTCGTGATGTTTCTGATATTTTGCGTGATACTTTTCCTGTTTCTTTTACCTTAGGCATGTGCGCAGTTTTGGTTGTTTTGGGAATGGGTGTGCCCGCGGGGATAATTTCTGCTTACTGGAAAAACTCTTTGCTGGACAGATCGATTTTGCTGTTTGCGGCTATGGGGATTTCTATTCCAAGTTTTGTTTTAGGAGCGGTATCCGTCTGGATATTTTCTCATCAGTGGCACTTGTTGCCCCCCGCGTTGTGGGAGGGGCCACGTTATATGATCCTGCCTGCTTTTGCTCTAGGTGCTGGATTTGCCGGTTATGTTGCCCGGTTAACTCGCACTACTGTACTTGATGTTCTAAGTTCAGATTATATTCGCACGGCCCGTGCAAAAGGACTGACTGAGTTTAAGATTTTAATCAAACATGTCCTGATAAATTCTATTTACCCTATCGTTTCAGTGATGGGACCTTTAACGGCAGGCTTGGTTACGGGGTCATTTGTCATTGAATTTGTTTTTTCCATACCTGGTATGGGCCGGTTTTTTATTACTGCTGTTACCAATAGAGACTATCCTTTGATTATGGGTGTAACCTTGGTTTACGCTGTCTTGATAGTAGCGGCAAATATTGTGGTCGATATTGTATACGGCTGGTTAGACCCCAGAGTATCCGTGAAATGAGGTTATGAATACATCCTTTAAAATCAGCAGTGGTTTTCTTTTTATAATTTTTATAGTTTCGGTTTTGGCACCTTGGGTTGCTCCTTATTCTTATCAAGAACAGGATACGTTAAACATCCTCGCTTTTCCCGGTATCGACCATTTTCTTGGAACGGACAGACTGGGAAGAGACCTGTTATCGCGTATGATTTATGGTGCTCGTGTTTCTTTATTTGTAGGGGTTTTTTCTACGCTTATTGCATTGGTTATCGGCACTGTATATGGAACGGTCTCTGCTTATGTCGGTGGGAAAACCGATAACCTGATGATGCGGGTAGTTGATGTGGTATTCGCTTTGCCTGATCTTTTAATGATAATTTTAATCACTGTGCTGATGGGGCGCGGAGTAACCGGAGTATTCATTGCTTTGACTATGGTCAGTTGGGTGACAATTGCCCGGTTGGTACGTGGAGAAGTATTACGCATCAAGGAGTATCCTTTTGTTCTGGCAGCTAAAGCATTAGGTGCGAGTCATTTCCGAATCATGCTGAGGGAAATTTTTCCAAATATTTTAGGTATTCTGGTTGTGACCCTTAGTTTTCGGATACCAGTGGCAATTCTTGCTGAGTCAACTTTAAGTTTTATAGGATTAGGGATTGCCCCCCCGGCTAGCAGTTGGGGAACCCTGGCCAACGACGGCTGGACGGCGATTAAATTTTATCCGCATTTAATACTGTTCCCCTCACTGGCCATATTTTTTACCATTTTGTCGTTTAACTTTTTGGGAGAAGGGTTGCGGGAATATCTGGACCCCAGGGTCCAAATAGACAAACGCTAATCCCGTTTTCAAGGCAAAGATACAAGGCGAAATAAACTGCAAAAAACAGGATTCCACTGTTAAAAATAATGCCCAAATGATTGTTTTTTATAAGAAAATTAGATGCTGGAATTATCGCGTTGACAAGTATGAAAATCCATTATAGAGTGGCCCCTTTTTTAGGCTTGAAACTTAGTTCTTCATACAATTTCGTGTTAAAATTTACAGTATGAGCCAGGTCAAGGAAGATTTGATTTGTGAAATCATACGGCTATCCCAGACCAATCTGTTAGATAAAAAATGCGCAAACCAAAATAGGGAAACGCAAGAGCAGATTGCTGTGGAATGGGTCCGTAAAAATGCTGCGGATTACCGGTCCGATTTCCAATCTCGTTTAAATGCTTTTCCTGCCTCGAAACTGGGAGAAATATTGAAAACCCTTTCCAACTCTGAAAAAGATTTGAACGATATTCTGGAAGGTGTTGAACCTTCTACGATTCGACGAACCTAACAATGACAGAAACACCACCAACCACAGACGAGAAACAACTTTCTCCTGCTGAGAAGGCTAAGCTGGCAGCTGCAAAAAAAGCAGAGGCTGCAAAAAAAGCAGGGCCTGTAGGTGATCCACTCGTTGATAATGAGGATGGCAGTATCACTGACCCAAACTCTGGTTTAACATGGAAAAAGACGGATGCTTGGTTGGATAAAAAGCAATTTTATACCTGGCAAAACCACCAAGAATACGTAGATTGGGTTAATCAAAATAAAGACCAGTTCGGCGGTTATGATAATTGGCGGATTCCTACGAAAGCTGAATCTATGACCCTATTTGACAAAACCGGGGTTAAGCAATTGTTGGATAAAAATGGTACCTATTACCCCATTGATCCTATCTTCGAGCCTGGCGGTGCATCCAATACCTGGATCAGTGAATGCTCCGACGAAAAAATAATCCGAATGGATTTGAAAATTGGTCTGGATACTCCCTATCCCACTAATGATGTCTGGTCTTCAATGCGTCTTGTTAGGAAAGAAGGTGAGGTATCTGCAAAGTCTACCAGTGCAGCGCCCGCTGAAGCGAAAGCCGCAGAAGTACCTGTAGAGGATGCCTCCGCTCCGGAGACAACACCCGCTCCTGTTAAAAAATCTTCTGGGAACTTTGTTCCAGGGCCAACACCTCGCAAAGATTTTTCTTCAGAAGAAAAAGCTGCCATGTTGAAGCGTGCAAGAGCTCATGCAGCCGAAGTAAAAGCCAAAAAAGGTAAATGATCTTTCCTTAATAGGTAGATAAAAATTGCTGTCATGGAGAGAATGGTAGAAATAAAGGTCACGAGTCATCTTCCTCGATATTAAATTTAATAATTAAATCGCCTCTTTTCTTCCCCCAGTTTATGGCAGCTCCTTCGCCACGAATTCGCAACTCTTCGCCAATTAAAGTTCCTTCTTCCACTTCGATTGTTTTGGTTTTATTCAAAGTTTTTACTTCAAAAGTGCCACCTTCGTCGGCGAGTTGTCTGGAGATGGTAACCTGACTGATAATATCGTTTTTTATACGTTTGAAATGAGGATGTGGCTGGGTATTTATTTTTAGAAACAAATCTCCAGGCGGGCCGCCATTTTTCCCTTCGCCCCCTTTTTTTATGATTGCTAGAGTGTATTGGTCTGCTACCCCTGGTGGAATTTTAACATCCAGAGTTACGGACCGGACAACAAGCTGTTTACCTTGACAGTCAGAACATTCACCCTCATCTTGCATTCCAGACCCATCACAATTTTGACATTTAACATATTTTTCATAGATATAAGGAATTGTTCCTCCAAGCGCTACCGTAGGAAGCGGAACATCGATGATAAACTGTAAGTCAAATCCGCTCGTTGGCATGTCCGGATCAACCGGTTCCGGTTCTGCCGCAAAGGGTTCCTGATAAGATTGTTCGTTTCCACCCGGACGACGCCCGAACCCACCCGGTGGTTCCTGAGCCCAGTTAGGTTGACCTGAAGGCCTGGTCCTGGATTGCTTTTTATAACTTCTTTGGCGATCATACTCTTTGCGTTTTTTTGCATCACTTAAAATTTCATAGGCTTCAGAAACTATTTTAAATTTACTCTCGGCATCTTTACTACCCTGATTGGAGTCTGGATGATATTTTTTTGCCAACTCCCGATACTTCTTTTTTAATTCACTTTTCGGAGTTTTAGTTGTAACTCCTAGGATTTTGTAATAGTCACGGTTGGTAGTTTGAGCCATGGTGCGTATATTATAAAATTTTTAATGGTTTTTATGCTTGTTCGGAAAAAAAGTTGGGAGAATAATCTGAACTACTCATTATTTAGTTTTAAAATGTTAACTTCTCTTTTTTTTATAAATATGAGTGGCAGTCCCATAAAACACTTCTGCTGTTTCCATCATAGTTTCGGACAAAGTGGGATGTGGATGGATCGATAAGGCCAATTCTTTGGCTTTCATTAGAGTTTGGATGGCTAAAACTCCTTCGGCAATGAGTTCACCAGCCCCGGGACCGGTTAAACCTACACCAATAATTCTCTCAGATTCTGGGTCAATTAGCAATTTGGTCAATCCTTCTCCGCGGCCCAAGGTCTGCGCTCTACCCGAGGCACCCCATGGAAATTTTACAACCTTCACGTTTTTACCTTGAGCATGGGCTTCATTTTCCGTCAACCCTGCCCAGGCGATTTCAGGGTCGGTGAATACTACAGCTGGGATCACTCGATTTTTGAAGTCAGAATTTTCTCCATTTAAGACTTCCACAGCAACTTTAGCCTCGTGTGCTGCTTTGTGAGCCAGCATAGCACCGCCAATCACATCGCCAATAGCTAATATAGAAGAGTCCCCTGTCTTTTGTTGCGAGTTGGCGATTACAAAACCTTTATCATCTAATTTTACCTTTGTGTTTTCGAGTCCTATATTTTCTGTGTTGGGTCTGCGACCAATAGAGACAAGTACCTGATCGAACACCTTTTGCTCCACACCGGATTCGTTTTCGAATGTCACCGAGACTTTGGAACCTTTGCTTTCAAAATCCTTGACTTTGGTGTTTAAAAGAATTGCTTCAAATTGATTCTTGATCCTATGGTGCAAAGGCCTTACCAAGTCGCGATCAACTCCTGGTAAAATATCTTTCATCATCTCTACAATAGTGACTTGACTGCCGAGTGCTGCATAAACACTGCCCATCTCTAAACCGATGTATCCACCGCCGACAACCAGTAAACGTTTGGGAATGCTTTTTAATTCCAGTGCATCTGTAGAGTCGATGAGGGGAGAGATCTTTTCAAAGGGCTGAGCTGGTCGGGATCCAGTAGCAAGTACGCAATAGTCAAAAGAGTGGAGTTTTCCATCCACTTCTATGGTGTTTGAATCTTTAAAGTTTCCTTTTGCTGAAACGAACTCCACTTTTCGTTGTTTGCATAACTGAGTGAGTCCTGTTGCCATTTTATCGATGATTTTGTTCTTCCAATTACGAACGCCGTCAAGATCAATTTTGGGTTCGCCAAAATCAATTCCCCAGGTTTTGGCTTCCTTTGTTTCATTTATAAGATGGGCTATGTGGAGAAGAGCCTTGGAAGGAATACATCCCCGATGCAGACACACTCCACCGGGTTTATTGCCAGCGTCAATCAAGGTAACATTCATACCTTTATCTGCAGCAAGAAAAGCTGCCGCATAACCTCCCGGCCCACCACCCAATACTACTATTTTTTTATTGTTACCCATCCTGTGTTACCCATAAAGAAAAAGGGCTTACAGCAATTGCTAAAACCCCTTTGTTTATTGGTCGGGATGAGAGGATTTGAACCTCCGACCCCTTACTCCCGAAGCAAGTGCGCTACCAGGCTGCGCTACATCCCGACTCTTGTTATGACTGTTTGTAGAGGAAGCTTTTGAGGTATTTCCAGATAACGATCGATCCTGCCCGATTCAAAACCGATATCGGCCTAGAAAAATTTTAGTGATAGGCTGATACTCAGTAAGCATATTTAATATAAATTAATCTTTCATTTTGGAGTAATTGTAGCGGTCGATGCTTTCACTCCAAAAAGAGTTGTTAGTGATATTTCGCGTCACCTTTTTTGAACCGCATTCAGGACAGGAGACCTTTTTCTTGTCAACTTCAGAAATCTTCATTTCTATGACAAAATCCTTTTTGCATTTTCCGCAAGTGTGGTCATAATTTGGCATAAAAACTCCCTCTTGTTTGCTTTGAATCCGATGTTTTTGACCTTAAAAATCAGTAGCTAAGGATACAACAGATTTTATTTCAACGCAATGAAGCCAGCGAAGTTGTTCCACTTAAAAAACAAATCTACCGTTGAAAATCCTGCAGAATATAACAGATTGCTGTTTTGCTCTGCCGTCCAGGGGATGAGCACATTTTCTAAAGCTTCGCGTTTCTGAGAAATTTCCAGTTTTGAGTAGCCTTTCTGCTCTTTGAACTGGTGGTGAGATTCGATGAATATTTTATTGAGTTCTGATGCTTCACTTTTTACTTTCTCTATAAGAACGAGGCCGCCGCCTGGCACTAATCCGTTGTAAATGTTTTTTATAGTAGAGAGTCGGTTTTCCGGTTGAACAAATTGTAATGTGTAGTTCATGACAACTGCCGAAGCATTGGTAATGTTTAGGTTGTCATTTATATTCGCTTCAACTAATTTGCAAGAAAATGGAGAGTTGTTAAGAGTCTCTTTGGCTTTTTTTAACATTGCTGCCGAATTGTCGATTCCTATCAGTTTTATATTTGCTGAAGCCTCTAGAGTTTTTACTAATTTTAAAATGAGCGTTCCAGTTGAGCAGCCGAGATCATATATTGAGGTGGACGGTTTGGCAAATTGAGTGCACCAGTGTACAGTCAGGTCCTGACATTCTTGGTACATAGGCACACTGCGATGCAACATGTCATCAAAAACACGGGCTACAGAGTCATTAAACTTGAAGGGTTCTGCTGTTTTTGGTTTTTGAAATAATGTGTCTCGATTAGAAATCCGTTTTTCTCCTAAAAGTGAAAACCTCTCCCGGGTTTCCGAGAGAGGAGGATTTAATTATTTGCTAAAATCAGGGGCCTAAAACATCGTTGCCCTCGACCGGACCGGACTTAGATTTTAGTAGTAGCTTGTTAATGGCATTGACATATGCAAAGCCACTGGCCTCAATGGTATTGACACCTGCACCCTTGCCCAGAACTTCACGTTTTTCATTCTGTACGCGAACCGTAACTTCACCTTGTGCATCCTGTCCCTTGGTTTTTGACATCACTTGGTAGTCAAGTAGTTTGCATGTGAGTCCCGTAATTTTATCGATGGCATTATAAATGGCATCAACTGGGCCATCTCCGCTAGAGGAGGATTTGTGTTCCTTGCCATCACGGCTTATTAAGGTCACTGTTGCTTGAGGTTCTTTGCCACTTTCAAAATTGCACTTTAGAGTAGATAATTTATAGGTGACTTGTTGATCCTCAGAGAACTTCTGCTTTTGAATGAGAGTATGAATATCGTCTTCAAAAATTTCCTTTTTTTCATCTGCTAGCACCTTAAATTCCTCGAAAACCTTATCGAGTTCTTCCTTGCTCAAACTGTAGCCTATTTCCTGCACTTTGTGGAGTAGGGCGTTGCGTCCGGAATGTTTTCCCATCACTAGCTCAGACTCTTCACCACCAACATCTGCAGGATCCATGATTTCGAAAGTATCTTTACGTTTTAAAAAGCCGTGTTGATGAATTCCTGATTCGTGGGCAAAAGCATTTTTACCGACAATCGCTTTGTTACGTTGTACGAAGAATCCGGTGAGACTGCTGACCAGTTTGCTGCAGGGTTGGATATGGCGTGTTTCAATATTCGTCTGCACATTATTGAAGAAGTCTCTTCTTGTTCGAACCGCCATTACTATTTCTTCCATCGCTGCATTGCCGGCACGTTCGCCGATACCATTGATGGTGCACTCCACTTGTCGTGCGCCTGCTTGCACGGCGGCCAGAGAGTTTGATACTGCTAAACCTAAATCATTATGGCAGTGCACACTGATAATGGCTTGGTCGATGTTATCTACGTTTTGTTTTAAATAGCCAATTAATTGAGCAAACTCTTCTGGGATAGTGTAGCCAACTGTATCGGGGATATTCACCGTTGTTGCACCCGCTTGTATCACTTCGCGAGTGACTTCTACGAGGAAATCCTTCTCTGTTCGAGTAGCGTCCATGGGTGAGAACTCGACATCGTCACAAAATTTACGTGCGAAAGAAATAGCTTTTACTCCCATTTCAATGATTTCCTCTTTGGCCTTTTCAACCATATGGTCGCGATGTACTTTGGAAGTTGAAAGGAAAACATGGATACGCGGTTTTTCTGCTTTTTCTAAAGCTTTCGCTGTAGCTTCAATATCCTTTTCTAGTGCACGAGAAAGACCTGCAATGCTTGCTCCGCGAATTTCTTCAGCAATTTGTTTGACCGATTCGAAATCTCCAGGTGAAGCAACTGGAAAACCCGCTTCGATCACATCAACTTTAAGTAGAGCCAGCTGCCGTGCTATCTCAAGTTTTTCCTTGATGTTCAGGCTGGCACCAGGGCATTGTTCTCCGTCCCTTAAAGTGGTGTCGAAAATGATAAGTTTTTCGCGTTGCATGGCTAAAAATTCCTTTAAAAATTAAATTGCCCTTCCATTATAAGGTTTATCAGGTTGAATTCCAGAGGATTGGAAGGTTTTCTTGGAAGTCAAAAAAATAAGAGATTAAAGCTAATTTGTTTGGAGCTGTTTTAGAGCCTACGTCGACCCTTTGTTTATAGAAGAGATTTTTTGAATAGGGTCTTAGGTAGTAGTTGACGTAGATTCAAGCGCGAAATCAAACCGGATTGAAATTGGAATGAGGGGTTATTTTTTATTTGTTTGCGTTGCATTTTGAGTTTGCTTTAGAAAATTATTACAATAAGGCACTTTAATCAAATAAGATAAAAAATACAAGTATTTCAGGAAAAACTGTTTATTTTGAGCGAAATTAATTGATTTTTTCTGTGCTATTGCTAATGGGGCGTCAGTGTTTTTGGGTGAAAAAGGTTTAAATTGGCTAGAATGTCCACTACCCCAAAGTCGGTTTAAATTGTGCTTTCCTGAGTATCTTGATAGAATAATAAACACATATTTTCAAAAATTTATTTAAAATAGTGTATATTTTTTACACTATTTGGAGAGAGTTTTTTAAAAAGCCTTGATTTAATGTAAGAATAAGTAAAGGCATGGCAATTGCTGTAGAATAATAAGCATTCCTTAATATTGTGAAAGCAGTATTTTTATAGCTACTTTAGTCTGTAGTTTAATTTCTTTAAATTAATGAGTTTTTTAAATATGCACGCTTTTCCTAAAAAACAAGGGCTTTATGACCCTGCCTACGAAAAAGACAGTTGTGGCGTAGGTTTTGTCATGAATATGAAGGGTGAAAAATCCCATGAAATCATTTTTCAGGGTTTGGAAATATTGAAAAAATTGGAACACCGTGGGGCATGCGGTTCGGACAAGCTTACCGGTGACGGTGCGGGAATTTTAATACAGATTCCTGATGCATTTTTTCAGGAACAATGTCCAAAAATTAATATTAAGTTGCCAGAGGTGGGTCGCTATGCTGCGGGAAATGTTTTCCTGCCTACTGGGGCTGCCACGAACCTGGGTATGGAAATAATGGAGCGTGCAGTATTGAAGGAGGGTCTGGAGCTTTTAGGTTGGCGTGATATCCCGGTAGATAATTCAACAATTGGAGTGACTGCGCGTTCAGTAGAGCCAATGGTCAAGCAGATTTTTGTGGGTGCACCGGCCGATCTTAAAGATCAGTTGGCTTTTGAACGAAGGTTATATTGCGTTAGAAAGCGTACCGCATGGGATGTTCGTCGAGCCGGACTCAATGACAATAACGAAAACTTTTATATATGTAGCCTATCAAGTAAAACCATTATTTATAAGGGACAATTGACGGCTCCACAGCTGGAAACTTATTATCTTGATATTAAAGACCCGAAGATGACTTCGGCTTTAGCCCTTGCGCACTCCCGATACAGTACCAACACTTTTCCTTCATGGGGTCGTGCCCAGCCATTTCGTTATATTGCTCACAATGGCGAAATTAATACTGTTCGAGGAAACAAAAACTGGATGGGTGCAAGAGAGTCGATGTTTGAGTCTCCATTATTTGAAGATATCGATACAATTCTTCCTGTAATTGCACCGGGAGGAAGTGATTCGGCTGATTTCGACCAAGCATTAGAAATGTTGTTTTTGACTGGCCGTTCTTTGCCCCATGCCATGATGATGATGATTCCTGAACCATGGAGTGGGCATGAGACAATGAATGATGACAAGCGTGGATTTTATGAATTCCATGCTTCAATGATGGAACCCTGGGATGGTCCCGCCTCCATTGCATTCACCGATGGCGAAACCTGTGGTGCCGTGCTCGATAGAAACGGTCTGCGACCGTCTCGATATTATGTGACTAAAGACGGTTTGGTGGTGATGGCATCTGAGGTGGGTGTTGTGCCGGTGGAGGAAGCAAATGTTGAATATAAAGGAAGACTGCAGCCAGGAAAAATGTTTCTTGTTGATATTAATGAAGGACGGATAATTTCTGATGAGGAGCTAAAAGCAAAAATTACGACTCAGAAACCCTATAAAAAGTGGGTTGATAAAAACCAGGTGAATCTCAAAGATTTGCCGGAAATTGAGTATAAATTTGAAACGGATTCGGACTCTCTTTTAACTCGACAGATTGCATTTGGATATACGGTTGAAGACATCAAGTTTATTATGGCTCCTATGATCGGAACGGCCATGGAAGCAACCGGATCCATGGGCAACGATTCTGCTCTTGCAATCCTTTCTCAAAAACCACAACTCTTATTTAATTATTTCAAGCAACTTTTTGCGCAAGTGACCAACCCAGCCATCGATTCCATTCGAGAAGAACTTGTGATGTCGATGGAGGTGACGCTTGGGAAGGAAAGAAATCTTTTGGATGAAAGTCCAGAACATTGTCGCAAATTAAAAGTGGAGCATCCCATTCTTTCCGGTAAGGAAATGGAGAAAATCCGTAACCTCGATCAGAATGACTTAAAATCCGTTGTTCTTTCGACACTATTCCCGGTCTCTAAGGATGAACAGGCGATGGAACAGGCTTTAGAGGCCTTATGCCAAAGCGCTTCCAAAGCGATTGAAGAAGGTGCCACCATTCTGGTTTTGTCAGATAAAGGCGTTGACGCTAATAATGCAGCCTTACCAAGCCTACTTGCTATTGCCGGGGTTCATCATCACCTGTTACGCGAGCAAACACGTACGCGTGTAGGCTTGGTAGTTGAAACAGGAGAGGCGAGGGAAATGATGCATTTTGCATTATTGATTGGCTATGGTGCGGGTGCTATTTATCCCTACCTTGCTTACGAAACGGTCGCTGAGATTGCCGACGAAGCGGTATACATAACAAAAATGGATTCCGAAACAGCGATCAGTAATTTTATTAAGGCCACTCGAAAAGGTCTTTTTAAAATCATTGCCAAGATGGGTATTTCAACCATTCAAAGTTATCGAGGCGCGCAAATTTTTGAAGCGGTGGGTTTGGGCGAGGAAATAATTGAAAAATTTTTTACGGGCACTTCTTCCAGAGTGAGTGGGGCAAACCTCAAGGTGTTGGCTAAAGAAGCTTTGGCACGACATCAAAAAGCTTTTAGTAGTGATCGTTCTTCCTTGCTGGAACTGGGTGGCCATTACCAATGGCGCCGTGGTGAAGAGAAACATATGATAAATCCCAATGTTATTGGCTTGTTGCAACATGCAACCCGTTCAAACGATTACGCTATATTTAAAAAGTTTTCCCGTATCTCAGATAAGGAAAGTACTCGCCAGTGTACATTGCGGGGACTGTTTAAATTTAAAAAGACCACTTCTATTCCTATTGAAGAGGTGGAGTCTGTTGAGGAGATTACTAAACGGTTTTGTACCGGCGCTATGTCTATCGGTTCTATTTCCCGCGAGGCTCATGAAACACTGGCTATTGCTATGAACCGGTTGGGCGGAAAAAGCAATACTGGTGAAGGCGGTGAAGATGTGGTGCGCTATACGCCTGATGAAAATGGAGACTCCCGCAGAAGTAAAATAAAGCAGGTCGCATCCGGGCGGTTTGGTGTGAATAGTTTCTATCTTTCTAACGCCGATGAAATGCAAATAAAGGTTGCGCAAGGTGCAAAACCTGGTGAAGGTGGCCAGTTGCCGGGACATAAGGTCAGCGAGTACATCGCTAAAATCAGGCATTCTACACCGGGCGTGGGATTAATTTCTCCCCCACCGCATCACGACATTTATTCTATTGAGGATCTGCAACAATTGATTTTTGATCTTCATAATGCAAATCCCGATGCTGATGTCAGTGTCAAACTGGTTGCAGAAGCGGGGGTAGGAACCATTGCTGCGGGTGTTTCTAAAGCTCGTGCTGAGGGCGTGCTTATTTCCGGACACGATGGTGGAACAGGTGCTTCGCCACAAACATCCATCAAGCATGCAGGACTCCCATGGGAATTAGGGCTCTCGGAGACCCAACAGGTTCTAGTGCTCAATGATCTTAGAGGGCGCATTCGGGTACAGGTAGACGGACAACTTAAGACAGGACGTGATGTGGTTATCGGAGGTATTTTAGGTGCCGATGAATTTGGATTTTCTACAACGGCATTGGTGACGATGGGTTGTATCATGATGAGAAAATGTCATCTGAATACTTGTTCGGTTGGGGTTGCTACGCAAGACCCCACTCTCCGGAAAAAATTTACTGGTAAGGCGGACTATGTCGTCAACTTTTTCAGATTCATTGCTAAAGAAGTAAGAGAAATTATGGCCGAGTTGGGAATTAAAAAATTTGATGATCTGATTGGAAAGGTAGAACTTCTCGAAGGTGAAGAAGCGGTCGACCATTGGAAAGCAAATGGTCTGGATGTAAGTAAGATTTTATTTAAACCAGAAGTAGGTGAAAAGGTTGCCTTAAGAAATATTTGTACTCAGGATTTAAGCGGAGATCTGGACAACGCACTCGACCGTAGACTGATCGCCATAAGTCAGTTGGCCCTTGAAAAGAAAATTCAGGTATATGGGGATTTTTCCATTCTAAATACAGACCGAGCTACCGGAGCGATGCTCAGTTACCGCGTTTCTAAATTGCATGGAGAGGAGGGTTTGCCTGCTGATACCATCCAGTTTGGATTCAAAGGCTCTGCAGGCCAAAGTTTTGGTGCTTTTCTTGCTCCGGGAATAACCTTTGGTCTTGCCGGAGATGCCAATGACTATGTGGGTAAAGGATTGTCTGGTGGTAAAATATTTATTTATCCATCTAAAGACTCAACTATTGTCCCCGAAGAAAATATTTTAATTGGAAATACGGTTCTTTATGGAGCGGTTTCTGGAAAAGCATTTTTTCGAGGAATTGCTGGAGAGCGTTTTGCAGTCCGTAACAGTGGTGCGGAAACAGTAGTCGAAGGGGTAGGCGATCATGGGTGTGAATATATGACCGGAGGAAAAGTGGTCGTCCTCGGTCCTACAGGTAGAAACTTTGCCGCTGGAATGAGTGGAGGCCTGGCGTATGTGCTGGATCGTGACAAAAATTTCGAAATCCATTGCAATAAAAATACGGTTGATTTAGTCAATGTGAACGAAGAAGAGGATATTCAACAGCTAAAAACCTTGATTGCTGAGCATTTTCAATCGACGCAAAGTGCGGTGGCAAAAAAAGTACTGGATGAGTGGGAAGAAACGTTACCAAATTTTGTAAAGGTATATCCAACCGATTATAGACGGGTTATTGAAGAGCGTAAAAATAAAAAGCAGAACGAATTGCAGGTTGCCTGAAAAATAATAGATACAGGAGAATAATAGTTTAGATGGGTGCAATTAAAGGATTCATGGAATTTGAACGGGAGACTCCACCAGGTCGCCCGGTTAAGGAGAGGTTGAAGGATCAGAAAGAATGTTACGCTCCTTTCCCCGAAGATAAATATAAAGAACAAGGTGCGCGTTGTATGGATTGTGGCGTACCTTTTTGTCAAAGTGAAACAGGTTGTCCTTTAGGGAATTTAATCCCTGATTGGAATGATATGGTCTATCGCGGCCGCTACGAGGAAGCGGTGGAACTGTTACTGAAGACAAATAATTTTCCGGAGTTTACGGGTCGAATATGTCCTGCTCCCTGTGAAGGGGCTTGTGTTTTGGGCATTAATGAGCCTGCAGTGACTATTTGTAATATTGAGGAAATGATTGCGGAGAAAGGCTTTGAAGAGGGTTTTATTCAAGCAAAACCTCCTAAGAGCAGAACGGGAAAGAAAATAGCAGTTGTCGGCTCAGGTCCTGCCGGTCTGGCATGTGCGGCACAACTCAATTCAGTAGGCCATGAAGTAACAGTTTTCGAGAAGGATGATCGTGTCGGAGGACTGTTGATGTATGGTATCCCTCACTTTAAGCTGGACAAAGAAATTGTAAAACGCCGAATTAATTTAATGCAGGACGAAGGAATTATTTTTAAAACTGG
>CAZMBO010000014.1:19085-30766 GCA_964564655.1 uncultured Nitrospina sp.
AAAATGGTTTTTGGAGACCCTGACCCTAAAACGGGTCGAGCCTCAATGAATGAAGTCCCCGGCTCCGAGTTTGAATTGGATGTTGATTTGGTTCTTCTGGCAATGGGTTTTGTGCATCCTATACACGAGGGGATGTTACAAGAGCTGGGGCTTGCTCTTGATGCACGCAAAAATGTTTCCTGCGATGGAAATAAAATGACGAGCGTTGAAGGAGTTTTTGTCGCAGGAGATATGACACGGGGTCAATCTCTTGTAGTATGGGCCATTGCTGAAGGCCGTGAAGCGGCGCGAGCTGTTGATTTGTATCTTATGAAAAACTCAGAACTTCCTCACAGCGAGTTTCTGAAATAAAAAATTCTTAGAGTTTTAATGGTTTAAAACTTAAAAAGGGAGCTGCCTTGACAACAGCTCCCTTTTCGGAGGTTTGCTTGCCTTTCAGCAAGCCGTGCTACTCATTGAGAGGAAGGCTTTAAAGGCGAACTATTTGGGGATAACCTTTAAAGTGTAGTTTCTTGATTTTTCCTCAGGGAGCAGCCTTGAGGGCAATCATGCTTGTTTTTCTTCCTTCATTTTATCTATAGTAACGTCTAGTAATTTTTTATAACCGTCGCGAACTATTTCTACTTTTACAGATTTTCCTGGCTCAACAGCGGCAACCTGTTTTGGTAGGCTTCCTATAGAAACAATTTTTTTACCGTTAAACTTAACAATAACGTCTCCTCTTTTTAGCCCCCCTTTAGCCGCGGGTCCGTTTGGAACTACGTCATTGACCAGCGCGCCATGTGCATCAGAAAGTTTGAATGTTTCAATCAATCCCGGGGTAATTTTTTGAATCATGACACCCAACCAACCGCGTGTTACTTTGCCGTCATTCTTTAATTCGTCGAGTATGTCGCTTGCCATATTGATGGGGATGGTAAAACCAATTCCAACATTACCGCCAGTCTTGGAAAAAATTGCGGTATTGATGCCGATTACTTCACCGTCCATATTAAGCAATGGACCGCCGCTGTTTCCCGGGTTAATGGATGCATCGGTTTGAATGAATTCATCGTAAGGCCCGGCTCCAATATTACGAGCCTTGGCACTCACTACCCCTGCGGTTACTGTATGATCAAGACCAAATGGATTCCCGATAGCCACAACCCATTCTCCAACTTCTACTTTCTCTGAATTTCCCAAGGTTAAATGTGGGAACTCTGTGTTGTCTCCTGGCTGTTTAACAATTTTTAGCAATGCAATATCTGTTTTGGAATCGGAGCCTATTAATTTAGCTTCAAATTCTTTATCGTTTTCAAGAGTGATTTTGATGACATCCGCATTTTCCACAACATGGTTGTTTGTAAGAATGTATCCTTCTTTATCAATTAGAAATCCAGTTCCAGACCCGTTCCCTGGGGCAGGAGATGGTGGAAAAGGTCCTGGGCCTCCGAAAGGCCCGAATTGGCCAAAGGGCCCTCGATGTTGAGGGGGGGTTCCTTTGGTAGGCTGAAATTTAGTTTTTGATGTTACAAAAACAACAGCAGGGTTTTGCTTTTTAGCTATTTCGACAATTATATTGGTGCCTACAGGATTTACTTTAACACTTAGGGCAAAAGCAGAGTTAAAACTAGCTCCATTCAAAAATGGGAAACTTAAAAATAAAAACAATAATGTAGCGAAGAAGTATTTTTTCCTATCAATATTCATGCTAGCCCTCCATAAAATAATTTGTTTTTTAAAGATGAACGTTTTCTGTTTTAATTCTGCTTATATTTAAGAATAAGATTTTGAAATTAAACTGGTGTTAAAGGAGAATTAAAAAAACTTAATTAGAATTTATTAACTTTTGTGAATTAAGAGAAAAACTAATTAGGCGGGAATAGGGTGGTGGGCTCAAACCTCAGTTGCTAGAACGATAACAATTTACATTTTTAATTTTTGAAATAAGCCTTTTAACGTATCGGTGAAGGAGTGCCCATCTATTTCGGCAAGTTCCTTATATAGTTCTTTTTGTCTCTTATTCAAAGACTTTGGAGTTTCGACGGAGAAGTGAATAATGTGGTTTCCTCTTCCTCCTCCTCGCAGTCTGGGTACTCCACCCCCTGGGATACGGTAGGTTCCATTGTTTTGGGTACCTGGTGGAATAGAAATGACTTTCGTTTTGTTTTCTTCTAACAAAGATACTTCTATGTCAGTACCTAAAGCCGCCTGAGGAAAGGTTAAAGTCATTTTGCAATGAATATCATCTTCCTCGCGATGAAAAAATTCATGTTGTGTGACATGTATGATGACATAGAGATCTCCGGGAGGCAGACCTTGTGGGCCAGATTCTCCTTTCCCTTTCAGCCTGAGCCGGGCGCCGTCGTCGACACCTGCCGGAATATTGATGGATAAGCTTTCATTTATTCTTATACGGCCTTCGCCGTGACATTCGTTGCAAGGGTGAGTTATTGTTTGTCCCTCTCCTCTACAATCTGGACAGTGTGATTGAACACTGAAAAACCCTTGAGCTCGTACCACTTGGCCTGTACCTCGACAGGTTCGGCAAGTTTGTGGTGAATGCCCTGGTTTAGATCGTGACCCTTTACAAGTTCCGCATAAACCGTGTTTGCCGACCTCAACCTCTTTTTTGGTTCCGAAAGCGGCTTCTTTAAAACTGATACGAATATCTAGGCGCAGGTCAGCGCCGGTTCTTTCTCTTTGGTGTCCTCCACCGAAGAAATCACCAAAAATATCGCCGAATTGGGAAAAGATATCATCAAACCCACTAAACCCATTGAACCCTCTTCCCTTTAATCCATCATGGCCGAATTGATCGTATATTTGTCTTTTTTCAGGATCTTTTAATACTTCGTAAGCCTCTGAAGCTTCTTTGAAATAATCTTCTGCTTGTTTATCTCCAGGGTTTTTGTCGGGATGGAATTTTAGAGCCTTTTGTCTGTAGGCCTTTTTAAGCTCGGCTTCATTAACGTTTTTCGAAACCTCAAGAACTTCATAATAATCGCGTTGACTCATGAGAAAAGTTTAGGAAAGATTTGCTTGCTCTCGACCGAGGCAGGTGCATTTAGGTTTTTAAATGAGCCACTTTTACCTTTGCGGCTTTAATTAGTTTGTCTTTGAAAATATAGCCTGGTTCGAGTTCCTGAACAATCATATTATCCATTTCAGGATCATCGGTTTCTTCGGTCATAAAAGCTTCATCAGTTTTTGGATCAAATTTTCGGTTTTTAGCATCAATGATTTCGACATTGTTGTTTTTCAGCTCACGGGTAAATTGTTTGGACACCATCTCAACACCCTGGTTTAATCCATCAAAATCATTGTTTGCACTGGCAGCCTGAATGGCACGGTTCAAATTATCTAATACGGGTACCAATCTTGAGAATAAATTTGCTTTAAATTGGTCGAGACGGACATCGTTATCTTTTTCCAGACGTTTTCTAAAACCATCATCTTCAGCCGTTTTTTCTTTATAAGCAGCTATATAGTCCTTAAGTTTTTGGTCTTTTTCTTCTGCTTCTTTTTTGAGTTTTTCAACGTAGGAGGGGAGTCTTTCTTCCTGTTCGCTTATTTGATTTAGTTCGTCCTCTTCTAATAAGGCAGAGCGGCGATCAACAATATTGATTGCCGGTTCCTCCTCTTTAGGAGAAGTTGTTTTTTTCTTAGGCATGCTGTTTTTTTTCTAAAAAGTAACCCTCCCGATTTTACCGGGAGGGTTGGGAGGGTTTATTTTTTACCGATATCTTCAAACTCTGCATCAACGACATCGTCTTCGGCTTTTGCTTGTTCATTTTCTGCACCAGGTTCACCAGTATCACCCGCATCTCCAGAGTCTCCTCCTGCTTCGTCTTTGGTTTGGGCATACATTGCTTCAGCGAGTTTGTGAGCAATCTGATTGACCTTTTCGATTTGCTCTTTCATAACATCAACTTCACCTTCCAGATGACCCTTGGCTTCTTCCACAGCGGTTTCGGCTTCTTTAACCTCGTCTTCCTTGAATTTATCTTTATTGTCCTTTAGGGTTTTTTCAAGGTTGTAGATGACAGAATCGAGCTGGTTTTTAACGTCGATTTTTTCACGCCGTTCTTTATCAGCATCGGCGTTGGCTTCAGCGTCTTTTACCATATTTTCGATTTCAGTATCAGATAATCCTGTAGAGTCGGTTATGGTAATTTTTTGCTCTTTACCGGTTCCTTTATCTTTGGCGCCAACATTTAGGATGCCATTTGCATCGATATCAAAGGTGACTTCGATTTGTGGCATGCCTCGGGGTGCAGGCGGAATACCATCGAGGTGAAATTTTCCAATCGACCGGTTATCTTTGGCCATTTCCCGCTCACCCTGAATGACATTAACTTCAACAGACGGTTGATTGTCAGCTGCTGTAGAAAATGTTTCTGCTTTTCGAGTCGGTATGGTTGTGTTTCGGTCTATGAGACGAGTTGTTACACCTCCCATGGTTTCTATTCCCAATGACAGAGGAGTTACATCTAACAATAAAATATCTTTCACATCGCCGGAAAGAACCCCTGCTTGAACTGCTGCGCCAAGAGCGACAACTTCGTCAGGATTAACTCCATGATGAGGGTCTTTACCAAATAAACTTTTAACTAGCTCCTGTGCCTTAGGAATTCTTGTGGAACCACCAACCAGAACTGCTTCATGAACCTGATCTGCCTTAATTCCTGCATCTTTCATAGCCTGAACACAAGGCTTTTTAGATTTTTCGATTAGGTCATCTACCATAGACTCAAACTTGGCTCGAGAGAGCTTGATGTTTAAATGCTTAGGTCCCGATGCATCTGCTGTAATGAACGGAAGATTAATATCTGTTTCGTTTGTGGTAGAAAGTTCCATCTTGGCTTTTTCTGCAGCTTCTTTTAAGCGTTGTAAAACCATATTGTCTTTTGAAAGGTCGACCCCCTGATCTTTTTTAAACTCTGCTACAAGCCAGTCGATGATACGTTGGTCAAAATTGTCACCTCCAAGGTGGGTGTCTCCATGAGTGGCTTTAACTTCTACAACATTGTCACCGACTTCAAGGATAGAAACATCGAAAGTTCCGCCACCGAAATCATATACAGCAATGGTGTGGTCTTTATTTTTATCCAGGCCATAAGCTAGTGCAGATGAAGTGGGTTCGTTGATGATTCGTTTTACTTCGAGGCCTGCGATTTTTCCTGCATCTTTTGTGGCCTGTCTTTGAGCATCATTAAAATATGCGGGAACAGTGATTACAGCTTCCGTCACAGGTTGCCCTAAATAAGCTTCAGCAGATTTTTTCAGTTTTTGAAGAATCATTGCTGAAATCTCTGGGGGTGTGTAAGATTTACCCCCTGCTTTAATTCGTACTTCGCCTTTAGTGCCTTGCACTACCTCATAAGGTACCATTTTCATTTCTTCTGAAACTTCATTCAAAGAACGGCCCATAAACCTTTTGACGGAAAAAATTGTATTTTCCGGGTTAGCGATTGCCTGCCGTTTAGCTACCTGGCCCACAAGAATTTCACCCTCTTTTGTGAAGGCGACCACGGATGGGGTGGTTCGACTACCTTCCTCATTAAGTATAACTTTTGGCTCGCTACCCTCCATTACGGCTACCACTGAATTGGTGGTGCCTAAATCAATGCCTACGATTTTTCCCATTTGATGATTCCTTTCTATATATCTACTTTATATCTACTTTTAAATTTACCTGATTGAGTAAATGGATGTATTTCTTTTCCCAACTAGTTCCTAAATAAGACTGGTATTTCATCATGTCAAGGTGAGCGATAAGAAAACCTGATATGATTCTAAGAATCTAATTTATCTTGGTTAAATGCCTAGGCCCTTTTTTTATAATAGGTTATCGTGTTTTACTGTTTCCTAAGCGTAATAGGGTTTTCTCTAGTATTTACCTCTCAACCCATATCGGAAATTTGACCTGTGGTGTAATATTGGTTGAAAGAATTTTAAAAACAAATTCAAAATTAGTCTAATGCTTGCATTTCCCTCTAGACTATTATTATTCCCCTTGTGTTCAACGACCAAAAAAGGATAAACTGTATTCAACGAAAAAGGGATAAGCTTAAAAAAATCAATAAAATCTCAAAAAATCTGGTTCTAGTTAGGCTAGGGCCTGGGGTTGTTTTCTAAATATTGCGGAGGATATAAGTTATGATGGGAATTGGGTTTCCTGAATTGATGATTATTTTAGTCATCATAATGATTATTTTTGGAGCGGGAAAACTTCCCGAAATTGGCAGTGCATTTGGTCGCAGTATTAAGAACTTTAAATCTTCGATGAAAGAAGCACAGGAACAAGATGAGAGCGATCAAATAGAGGAAGGTCAACAGGCTTCAATTGAAGAAGGAAAAGATGCTGCTTCTGAAGAAAACTTGACGGAGGAAGAAAAAGAAGCATTGGCAAGAAAAAAAGCTCAAGAGGAAGGAGATGCTAAAGATCAGGCAATGAAAGAAGCAGCAGATAATTTCACCGCATCGCTACCCAGAAAAGGCTCCTACGATTTCAGTAAAGATCAGGAAAAAGGCTAAGCCTGTTTATATTTATAAATAGAAAAACAAAAAGCCCCGTGCTTTAACACGGGGCTTTTTTAATGCATAGCGGTAATCTCGCGTGGGATAAGTTATTTTTCTTCGTCGTATTCCCAAGGTTCTTTGAGGTTGTCTTGGGTCCATACGGTCAAACCATCCATATCCTTATAGATTCCCCGGGTGAAAAAATTGAAAGGGTCAAAAAATCGAACTCCCTTTTCCGGGTCAATTTCGAAGTTCACTTTTTCTTTTTGGATGGGATGGTTTTTACATTCTAAAAACTTTTTGCCATCAACTTCGGAGAGTTGAAAAATTTCTTCGATGATATCTGCAGGATATTGCCCCGACTCTACTACCTGCTTCACTTTTAACATGACCGCCTCTACCTTTTCTTTGTCTAAATGATGCATCTTCATAGCTTTTTTCCTTCAAGTACATGATCAGCTTCAACTACCGGTTCTGTCTTGTTTTCTTTAGTAGCAGTTTATCAATGAGTTTCAGTTAGATATAAGAACTAGACGCCCCATCAAACCCCCACTTCTCGGTTTTCTACGTTCTCATAAAGGGTATCTCGTTCGACTGCCTTTCTACCGGCTTCCTTAATCATATGTATTATTTGATCTTGGTGAAAAATCTGATCCGTTGCCGCGCCAGCAGCATGAATAATTTTTTCCTCAACAACAGTTCCATCCATATCATCTGCGCCAAAGGATTGCGCTAGCTGAGCAATTTTTGGTGTAATCATTATCCAGAAAGCCTTTATATGTGGAAAATTGTCCAACATCAACCTGGAAACGGCCAATGCTCTTAGGTCCAACTGACCAGGCGTTGTCTTTAAAAATTCCAATACCGTATTTTCAGGATGAAACGCCAGAGGGATAAAAGTGACAAATCCATTTGTCTGGTCCTGCAATTCCCTTAACCGAACTAAATGATCGGCCCTTTCTTCCACAGTCTCTAAATGACCATATAACATGGTCGCATTACTTTTTAGCCCTAAATCATGTGCTGTTTCATGAACATGTAACCAGTGTTCTCCAATTAATTTTTCGCCACAAATCTTTTTTCGCACTCTTTTAGCAAATATCTCCGCACCACCTCCAGGAATAGATCCAAGGCCCGCGCTCTTGAGTATCATTAGGGTTTCATCCAAGGGAAGGTTTGCCAATTCTGCTAAATAGCCCAGTTCAATAGCCGTGAAAGCCTGAATATGAACTTCAGGGAAACGCTCTTTTAATCCCTTTAGCATATCCAGGTAATATTCAAAAGGAAGGTCTGGGTGAAGACCACCTACTATATGAAACTCACTGACATCGCCACCATTATATTTTTCTGCATCTAAGAAAATCTCATCCAAAGATTTTTCATAAGCATGAGGATGATCTTCTTTCACCCCAAATGCACAAAACTGGCAACTGTGTATACAAATATTGGTGGGGTTAATATGACGGTTGTGAATGAAATAGGTTGTATCCCCATTCATCCTCTCGCGGACTTGATTGGCCAGATAACCCACACCCAGGAGGTCGGGACTTTTCCAAAGCGTTACCCCGTCTTCTAAAGACAAGCGCTCTTGTGCGCTTACCTTTTCTAAAATAGGATTTAAATTTTTATCTTCGAACTCAAAAATCATTAGATAGTTACACACTCACATCAAGAAAAAGTATAGGAAAAATTATACTAGATTTTCTGTTAATGAGAAATGAAGATATAGGGTTTAAACAGGAATCTACATCCACACATAATCAGCAATGACAAAAAGCATAAGACCAATACTTATAATTCCATTCATATTGAAAAACGCAATATTTATTTTTGAAAGATCACCTGGGCTAACCAGCGAATGTTCATACATCAATAATCCCGCAACAATAATCACTCCGATTGAATATAAAACCCCCAATTCGTCAACAAATTGCAAAAGGACAAACAGAAAAAGAACCGTCAAACCATGAGAAACGAAAGCAATGCGCAAGGCATTTTCAATGCCAAATCTTTGAGGAATGGATTTTAAATTACTTTCTCGATCAAACTCCACATCCATACAGGAGTAAAGGATGTCGAAGCCAACAAGCCAGAAAACTACTACTGCCCCCAATAATAAAGAAATAAAAGAGATCTCTTCACGGATCGCAACCCAAGCTCCCACCGGCGCAATCGAGATAGCAAGCCCTAACCAAAAATGCGAATAAACCGTGAAGCGTTTCGTCAGCGAATAAAAAAATACGATTATCAGTGCCAGAGGTGAAAGGTATAAAGCAAGCTGGTTCAACATGCCTGCAGAAAAAACAAAAACCAAAGAAAATGCAATCAAAAATAACCAGTAGCTTCTCTCATCCACGCGTCCTGAAGGTAGGGCTCTGTCCTGAGTACGTGGATTTTTCATATCATATCGTGCATCGACAATTCGATTAAAAGCCATAGCCGCACTTCTTGCGCCCACCATGCATGCCACTACCCACGCCAACTTTTTCGTTTCAGGCAATCCCCCTGCAGCAATGAAAGCGCTCATCACTGCAAAAGGCAATGCAAAAACCGTGTGTTGAATTTTTATATCCGAAAATATCGCTGAAAGTTTAGCCAACAAAGGAAACTCTCCAAAAATCACTTAATTGGTCTTTAAAAATAATATGCTACATTAACCAACTAAACTAGCATGACTAAAACCTGCTCAACATAAATGAAAAATTATCGACAACTCCTAAAACTTCTCATTCCCTACAAGAGAGCATTGTATGTAGGAGCTGCCTGTCTCATTATCGCATCGTTGACCAACCTCGCCGTACCTCTCTATATCAAAAAACTGGTCGATGTCGTCATGATTGAAAAGAACATGACCTTGATGAACAATCTGACACTCAGCATTGCTGGACTCTTTCTCTTGCAACTGGTTTTTTCTACCGCGCACAACTATTTATTTGATCTGACAGAAAAACGCGCAGTCACCGATTTTCGCATCAAACTGTTCAAACATCTGCAAACACTCTCACTCAGCTTTTTCGTTAAGCGCCGTACCGGCGAAATCGTCTCCCGCATGACCAACGATATCACTACCATCGAAAGCATAGTAACCGATCTGCCCGCGACCCTATTACAACAATCCATTCGGCTGTTTGGCGGCATTATTATCATTACCTATATGAACTGGAAGTTGACCTGCTTGGTTATGATACTTGCTCCAATTCTTGTATTATTCGCGAGAACGTTTGGTCGCAAACTAAAAAAGCTGTCCACAGAAATCCAAGATAAGCTCGCCGTATCCACCACCATACTCGAAGAAAATATTTCTTGTATACAGATTGTAAAATCTTTCGTGCGCAGCAAACTCGAGAATGAACGCTTTGGCAATGCCATAGAAGACAGTTTCCAGTCCGCTAAAAAACGCGTCATCATCTCTTCATTTTTCGGCCCAAGTATCGGATTCATCGCCTTCACCACTTCACTCATTTTACTGTGGTATGGCGGACGCGAAGTGATTCTCGGAGAAATCAGCCCCGGGGAGCTCATAGCATTCATCCTTTATGCAACAATCATTGCCGGGCCAATGGGCAGTTTCGCACGTCTGTACGCACGCATGCAAGAGGGAGTCGGTGCTAGTCAACGCATTTTTGAAATCCTCGCTATGGAAGGCGAAGTGCGTGACCTGCCGGCGGCTAAGGTCTTGCCATATATTGAAGGGAAAGTGGAGTTAGACGACGTTCACTTCTATTATAGAAAGGATCAAGAAGTGATCCAAGGAATTAGTTTTACTGTAGACCCGGGGCAAACGATAGCCCTGGTAGGACCAAGTGGTGCTGGTAAGAGCACGTTGGTACAACTGCTACACCGGTTTTATGATCCTATCAAGGGAGAAATACGCATCGATGGCATTCCCATAAAAACTGTTAAACAATCCAGTTACTGGCAACAGATCGGTATTGTTCCGCAAGAAACGATTTTGTTTGGCGGCACTATCTTAAAAAATATTGAATACGCAAAACCCGGTGTGACGCAAGAAGAAGTTATCCAAGCTGCGAAAGCCGCCAACGCTCATACATTTATAATGGAAACACCCGAAGGTTACGACACCATCGTTGGTGAGAAAGGCATTCGCCTTTCAGCAGGGCAACGACAACGTATTGCCATTGCTCGTGCAATACTAAAAAACCCACGCATCCTGATTCTCGATGAGGCTACATCAGCATTGGACAATGAATCTGAATTACTCATCCAAGAAGCACTAAAAAGACTGATGCAAGGCCGCACCTCGTTTATTATTGCTCATCGACTTTCGACCATTCACAATGCTGAACGCATTATAGTTTTGGACAAAGGAAAACTCATCGAAAGTGGTAACCACGCCCAGTTGATGGAAAAAAAAGGTCTATACCACAAGCTTTATACCCTCAAAAGCCTACAAATGGTCGAGGAAGCCGGAGAAAAAACAGACTGAACCCACTAAACAACTTCTTTTATCAATATTTTTCAAGAGAAATCTTTATAGGTAGAGAAATTTTGAAAAATATTCAAAAAATCGTACATTTATGTAATAAAGATCTTGCTTTTCAAAGATTCAGGGACTATTATTATCGGCTGAACAAGTGCCTGAAAATCTATATCTGAAAGTTTTTTCTGGGCAATTTTAAGGAAAAGGCTTTCAAATGTAGATTTCTCGCCTTTTTTCAGAAAATTCAGAATACATTTTCATCAAAGTTGCGTATTTTATACGCTTTCTTTGACTTTGCTCTTTGAAAATTGAATAGGTGTCAAAAGATGTTGCGGGTCTAGCAACAATTTACTTTGATTTATTCTGGATTAAATTCCAAGTTATATAACTGGAGAGTTTGATCCTGGCTCAGAACGAACGCTGGCGGCGTGCCTAACACATGCAAGTCGAACGAGAATTTTCCTTTCGGGGAAATAGTAAAGTGGCGCAAGGGTGAGTAACACGTGAATAATCTGCCTACGAATTCGGGATAACTCGGCGAAAGCTGTGCTAATACCGGATAAGACCACGTCTCTTATGTGACGTGGCCAAAGGAGTCTCAAACTCCGTTTGTAGATGAGTTCGCGGACCATTAGCTTGTTGGCGGGATAACAGCCCACCAAGGCGACGATGGTTAGCCGGCCTGAGAGGGTGATCGGCCACACTGGAACTGAGACACGGTCCAGACTCCTACGGG
>CAZMBO010000015.1:0-5724 GCA_964564655.1 uncultured Nitrospina sp.
AGGATGTTGGGTTAACCACCCTAAAAGGTCATCGTTCAGTCGGAGGAATGCGAGCGAGTATCTATAACGCCATGCCTGAAGCTGGCGTTGATGCTCTGATTGATTATATGAAGGATTTTGAAAAGCGTAAGGCCTAAGAGTTATATTTTCATCATATACTATCTAATATAATTAGGTATTTTGGAGTTAACAAATGAAAGTTTTAGTTTCAGATAACCTCTCCGCCTCTGGAGTTGAAATTCTAAAAAAAGAATCGGGCATTGAGGTAGATGTAAAAACCGGATTGTCTAAAGAGGAACTGATAGCCATCATCCCTGAATACGATGGGTTGATTGTTCGAAGCGCAACTAAAGTCGTTGCTGAAATTATTGAGGTAGCCGACAACCTTAAAGTAATTGGACGGGCTGGCGTCGGTGTGGATAATATTGATTTAGCGGCGGCTGGTAAAAAAGGAATCATTGTCATGAATGCGCCGGAAGGCAATATGATAACTACTGCCGAGCATACGATGGCCTTGATGATGGCCCTCTCCCGGAACATTCCACAAGCCAGTTTTGCATTAAAAAATAGAAAATGGGCTCCGAAAGAGTTCATGGGAGTCGAGCTTTTTGAAAAAACGCTTGGTATCATCGGGTTAGGTAGAATTGGTTCTAATGTTGCCGAAAGGGCGCGCGCTTTCCAAATGAAAATCTTGGGGTACGATCCCTTCATCACACAGGAAAGAGCAAAGTTACTCGGTGTAGAGTTAGTAGAAATGGATGCTTTACTGACTCGGTCAGACTTTATCAGCCTACACACTCCTGGGCAGGCGGATGGCACACCGCTATTAGGAAAAGAACAGTTCGACCAAATGAAACCTGGAGTTCGCATTGTTAATTGCGCCCGCGGATCTTTGATCGATGACACAGCGCTAATTGCAGCCATTCAGGATAAAAAAGTTGCGGGAGCAGCCCTGGATGTTTATCACAGCGAACCGTTGGATCTTGATAGCCCCCTTCTAAAAGTGAACGAAATCATCTGCACCCCGCACCTAGGTGCTTCTACAGGAGAAGCACAGGTGAAAGTAGCAACCTCGATGTGTGACCAGATCATTGACTATCTTAAGAAAGGTAATGTCCGTAATGCGGTCAATGTTCCATCTATCGATGCCGATACACTTGCAAAAATTAATCCGTATCTGATTTTGGGCGAAGACCTTGGATGTTTCTTATCCCAGATAACTGAAGGAGCCTTTACCCGAATCGAAATCCAATACAACGGAGAAGTGGCAGGCCTGACTGTAGAACCTATTTCCATCGCTATTTTAAAAGGACTACTCAACAGATCGATCGATGGCGTTAATATGGTTAATGCACCCTTTATTGCAAAAGAAAGAGGGGTGGAAGTGCAAGAATCAAGAAGCAATGAAGTCCATGAATATACCAGCACCGTACAAGTTCAAGTGACCACACAAAATCGAACACATCGAGTAACAGGGAGTATTTTCGGAAAAGGCGATTCCAGAATTGTTCAATTTGATGAATACAAACTTGAAGCAGTTCTTTCAAAAAATATGTTGGTACTCAATAATATTGATGTTCCAGGCGTAATCGGTAATCTAGGAAATGTCCTCGGCAAACATAATCTCAATATCGCGGGCTTTCACCTAGGGAGAATAGAAGATGGGGGAAAAGCAGTGGCAATCATCAATATAGATTCTTCGCCAAGTACAGAAGCCTTACACGAACTACGAAACACCGCTAATATCATAAACGTAAATAGCGTAACTCTTTAGTAGAACTATAACTTATAAAAAAAGGCGCGGCTCCTTCATCAAGGAACCACGCCTTTTTGTTTTTCTAATACCTATTTTTTGGGTTCTTCCCCCGATTCTGCACTTTCAGACTTTTCAGTTTTTTGTCCAAAAACTTGTGCGATCACTTCATTAATTACACCCTCTCCAAGAATATTATAAACCGTGTTAGCTGACTTGAAATGGGGACTGGTAAAAAGGCTCAGTACTTTTTTACTGGTATACCCCAACATCATGAACTCATGTGCATAATTTTCTGCGACTAAACGCAGAGTATCTTCGTCAGCATCTTCATCTCCAGTTGGAGGACCAGCATCGGCATCAACATCTTCTTGAATTTCGTAAACATAAATCAAGTGCCAGCCAAATTCAGTATGGACTGGGCCTACAACTTCTCCTTCTTGCGCAGTGAAGGCAGCTACCTCAAAAGGACGAACCATAGCACCTTTACCAAACCAGCCTAGATCACCACCACGCTTTTTGGAAGGACACTCACTATGCTCCTCTGCTAATTTTGTAAACTCTTCGCCTTCATCTATCTTCACCTTCAACTCTTCGGCAAGTTCCTTAGAACCTACAAGAATATGTCGAGCTTGAACTTTTTTAACTCTTCTTTCTTTTGCCATTATTTAATTCCAGAAAATGAGACAAATTCTCAATTGTTTATTAAAAAATTAATTCGCCATCAATGCACAACATTTTTTGTATTTTTTACCAGACCCGCATGGACAAGGCTCATTAGGTTTTACCTTTTCCTGCTTCACCTCCACAGGGGCTTGATTTTTTAAAAGCTCACTCCCCAGCTTTTTTGCATTTTTATATCTCTTCTTCAATCGATCATTTAAATCTGGAATAAATTGGTTCATCGCAATTAACATATCCCTGTTTTTTGGGGAAAGTTTCGCGTCTTCTTTTTCTCTGATTTCTTCATCAAAATAATAAGTCGTCGAAAAAATAGCAGCCTGATCTGAGTTGTCTAGTTGGAATTTAAAGAAAGATAGTTGCAGACATCTATTATCATTTCTTGGATCAATATCATAAGAATCTTCAGAAAAATATTGATCGGAACCATAATTAAAATCTAGCATTTCCTTATTCCTTGGGAACAACTCGAAATAATTAAAAAACCGACCGGGTTCAAATTTTAAATAAGTCTCTGGATTTTTCTCACCGTAAGCTTTTGCCTCAACAGCTCTTTGCTTAAAAAGGACAATCAACTCATCCGCAGCATTTTTAGCAAAACCTTTAGCGATCTGAGTCTGAACATCAGTGAGTTTTGGGTGATCTGGAATCGTATTAAAGGTTTTATTAAAATTAACCTGAAACGCAAAAGAGTTTTCCAAGTTTTCCTGATCTCGTAGATATAACACGACATAATTGTAATCAAAAAAAGGACTCGTATGGTAATAGTCCTCTAGGACATAAGTATGCCTGTAATCCTCTTCCTCAAAACGATAGGTCAATACAGAGTTTTGGCTCTCTTGTTTGTTAATAACCTTGTAGCTTTCGATGACAATTTCCCTTCAAAAATTATTCATAACCCTTCCCCGCTTGCAGAACTCGGTAAGTCGTTGAAATCCATTACATCTTAAAATTACAATCAGCGGGGAAGTGGAGAATCAGAAAAACCAGGATATTTTTTTAATACTCCTCTATCTACTTCTCGCTTTTCTATATCCCGGACTGCACGAACCGAATCTTTAGTAATATCTTCTTTATGATTTGAATTTGCATGGCCATATCTGTAGTAATAAATAACAGCCGTTGCATGTGGCATTTCATTTGAAGTCCACGAAGTAAAACCACCTCCTGGAGAAAATGCATCGCTGATAAAAATATCCATTCGATCCATATCCTTTATGCAGTGGTTTTCATCATGAAGACTTTCCGCTTCATCTAAGGTTGGCATTCTCCAGTCGGTATATCCTGCAAACTTCTCAATCCCCAGACCAAGAATATACTCATGTGCTTTGAACCAATTTGTCCATTGGCTCGTATCCTGAAACGAATCAGTCTGTTTCCACATTAGTTTTGTTTCTAAATCAGTAACAGTTCCATCTCCATTATCTATAAATCTTTTTTTTAATTCCAATGACTACCCCTTAAGCTCAATTTAGATCAAACTTTCATCCTTTTCTATATCACGAACTAACCGTGAAGACCCTCTAGATGTACGATAAATATCATCATACATCGTGACCCCTTTTCGAAAACTTAGCCGAACCCCCTGCACTTTATGCCTGACATCACTGGTCCAGCATAAAAAACAACAACCGGAATCAAATATTTCTGATAAAAAAATGGGTTGACCAGAGTTATCTGAATTTTTCCAGTTCTTATTAAAAAGACTTTTTGCTTCATTTGCTGTCGGCAATCTCCAATTAGAAAATCCAGCAAAACGTTTTCTATTTAAAGTTTCAGCAAAGTCTTTCACTTGCAACTGGCTCATCCACTTCCCGGTAACCTGCCATGTATCCTGTTTCAACCAAACCAACCGTTTGTCACAGTCGATTACCGTTTCACTATCCCCCTTAACAAAACGGACTTTGGGTTTACTGGTTTCGCTCATAATTTCGGTCAAGAATCTTTTTTAAGCGCACGGACAGCCCGCACGCCATGACTCCTCAAACCCATTGGGTTCCATTTAAAGTCTCCATTATAGAAATGGAACCGAATAGCCGTACCTCTTTCTGTCTTATGCAGTGTTTTTGTCCAGGATGTTTGCCCGGCTCCCGCAGGGAATCCTTTGAGTAAAAATATCGTATCGCCATAATTATCTGTAACAGGGTTAGCTGGATCATAAATGGATTGAGCTTCTTTTCGGGTCGGCATTCTCCAGTCTTCATAACCTGCAAACCGTTGTCGATTTACTTCAATAATATAGGTCCTAGCTTCTTCCCAAGTCACCCACTTGTCTAAATCCATATAGGAGTCATCCGCTTTCCACTGAAGCCCGGTTTTATTATCTATAATCGTGCCGTCGTTTCGCTTGTTGATTCGGATGAATTCCTGATCTTCATCCTCCTCCTTATCATCTCTAACCAATCGAACTGCACTTGGGAACCCATCGTTTTCTTTTGCAAGCCAGTATTCATAGTCAGACCGAAAATCATATGACATCGCTGCTTTAGCACCTCGGGTCTGGCTAGTCCAGGTAGTGAATCCGCACCCTGACGGGAAGATGGGGTCTATATGAATTTCACAGCCCTCTACATCTGTATTGCTGGCTTCTGAATCGAATAGGTATTTAGCTTCCGAAGCGGAAGGAATACGCCAATTGTCATAGCCTGCAAATTTTTCTTCATTCTTTTTGCGAGCAAGTTCTAGGCTATCATGCCATGTTATAAGTCGGCCCAATTCCAGCCACGTGTCATTTTTCATCCACATAATACCGTGCTTTGTGTCTGACACTGTGTCATCACCGTTATCAATATAATTCAGTTTTGTTGATTCCGTCATAGAGGTCTACTTTCTTCGAGGAGCAGACTGCTGTCTCACTACTATATCTTTACGACAGATCCGAACCGAACCGAAGCTATACTCCTCAGCACTGACAACTTTGCCTGCGCTATAGTCGAACCGGGGTCTCCTTGTTGAAGTATCGCCAGCGATCCACCCAGATTTAAATGCTCCTTCCGGAAATATCGGGTCAAAATGAAGACTTGTACCACCCTTACCCGGGACCTCGAAATTTTCGTCAAACAAAGAGGTTGCTTCATCAATAGTAGGAAGTCGCCAGTCATCAAAACCACCCGTTTTTCTAACATTTTTTCTTTCAGCGAATTCGGTTGCCTCGTGCCAGTTAAAAAATTTTCCCTTATCCTGCCAGGAATCTTTTTTTAACCAATAGAGACGGGTTTTATTATCAAATACAACATCGCGGCCCTTTTCGACAAACCTTTTCGGTTTGTCATCTTTTTTTTCTGCCAGTT
>CAZMBO010000015.1:5824-8717 GCA_964564655.1 uncultured Nitrospina sp.
TTATCCGGTGGTTAGTGCAAGTTATCTTTATTCTCCCGTATAACCTATCTCCACATTGTCTTCATCGACATTTACGATAACCGGAACAATGTACTGGTCATTGGAATATTCCAATAATTTTTTTAACCCATGCGGGTCTTTATCAACATTAATGTAAATAAAAGATCTGTGTTTTTCCTTAAAATCAGATATGGCCTTTTGAGTATGAGGACAATCGTCTTTCCCAAAAATCATGTAGTGACTCACAAAACTCCAATTCTGTCTTAAAAAAATCAGACAAAGAAATATTATCGTTCGAACGTTTTAGTTTCTTTTCGCCATTCAGGTTCCCAGTCATCCTGAACAAGTTCTCGGGTAACCCGGCAATGAGTATATTCGTTATCTTTGTGCTCCCACATATCGTTTCCTGTAATAAAATTAAATTTCTGAGCATATTGTTCATAATCTGGCTTTTCTTCATAGGTCCAGGTGTTATGTCCACCACCCGTCTCAAACAGATCAGATATATGGGTTTCAGCTCCATCCTTATCTGTATTAGATTGCGTAAAGGAGAAAGCGCTTTTAGCTTCTTCACCACTGGGCAGTCTCCAATCCTCGTACCCAGCGAATTTTTTTTCATTTAAAATTTCACAATAATCTTGGGCTTCAAACCAATTGATTCCATAACCAAACTCTTTAAAAGAATCGTCTTTTTTCCACATCAGGCTTGACCGAGTGTCACTGATGGTTCCATCTCCATTATCAACGAAGGCAGGGACTTCATCTTCAACCAGAGCAACATTCTCTTCTTCTTCATCCCCCCACTCCTCTTCACCCACCCATTCGGTTTCGGTCTCATCATCGATAAACTCAGGATCCGAAGTCTCTTCAAACTCTTCCTTTTCGTCAGCCATTTTTACCTCGCCTTTTAAGAATATTCAATCCAGGTCGCGGACCATACGAACTGAAGTCCCTGTGGTCGAAACCGATTGATCGACACAGACTTCCTTCAAATCAGGGAAATAACATTTCCACGCATAAGAGTCGTACCGGGTTTCAGAAGTCCACACGCTGGTTTCTCCACCAGCTTGATAATTGGAAACCCGCCGCGCCGGTTTTTTAGGTAGGTTCAAGAACATTTCCCGATAAGGCTCCTTTTTTTTAAAAATCGAACGCACCTCACTTTTACTCGGCAGTCGCCAATCACTGTAGCCCAGATAATTTTGATCATTGCACGCTTTGACATAAGCTACACCTTCATCCCAATTGAGCCATTTGCCAAGTTCCTGCCTAGAATCTCTTACAACCCACATCAAATCGGTATCATGATCTTCAATGGTTCCATTGGTGTTTTTTTTCCAGTTTGGTTCCGACAAATTCACACCCCAATTTGATAACAATAAAAAAAACTCCGCCCACCTCATCTATTCTAAAGAAACTTTGCTGATTCTGTCCTAGTCCAAAAAACTAGAGATTCAGGATAAGCACTGACCCAACAAATTGTGACAAGGTAATAGAGTTGTTTACTCTCTTTGAATCTACATAGAAATTACATACTCGATACCCCAAAATACCATTCAACACTTTGATTTTCAACTCAAATCAGAACCTTAAGAAACCCAGAAACCCCTGATTTTTCATGAATAGTTGTGCTCAGCATTTATTCAATTGGCGCAGTATTTACAAGCCCGATTTCTTGTTTTACTCGCACGACAGCAAACTACCTCCAGCCGCCTCCCTGAGTGATTATATCTCTAGCTTCCGGGACGAAAGTAATTTTGGCTTTAGAGTTGTCAAATTCGCCACGAACCAGTCGCACACTCGAGTTCAAAGTATCTCCCTGTTCTTTATGGCCACCGGTCCCACTATTAAAGGAGTAACAATAAGCGGTTATCTTGCCTCTCACATTGCTAGTCCACGTGTCATAGCCACAGCCAGCAGTAAAAACCGGATCAATATGGATGAACATATCGTATTTATCCTTAAGCTGTTTATCCTGATCAAAAAGAGAGTGTGCCTCACGTTTGTTAGGTAAACGCCAATCCGTGTATCCGGCAAAAGCTGCTTCGTTTTTTTGACCCATGTATTTTAGGGAACCCTTATGAGTGACAAAACGCAATAAATCGAGATAGGAATCCTTCTGCATCCACATCAACTGGGTCAAGGTATCAGTCACAGTACCATCTCCATTATCAACAAACCTGTTTTCGCTCATTTTTTTCCTCGTCAATAATTATCTTCGTTTGAGTCCCTATATTTTATAATTTTTTAGACCCCGCCTTCAATCTCCAAAAAATTCCAAAAAAAAAGCCGGGGGGCAAAAGCCCCCCGGCAATAAAATTAAATCAGGTCTTAACGTTCGATTTCTCTACCTTGTCCATTAACCTGACTGAATAGTCCACGCTCGGTACCTTCCGGCTGACCCATACCAGGCTCAATGTACGTTGAAGGTCTTACATGGTCCAGATGGTAGTTCTGTTGGTAGGTCTTTTGAGAACCAGCATCTTTTTTCCACTCATGACGGGCAGCATTTTCAACACGCGTGCGTTGACAATTCAGGCTGATGTCTGCAGGACCTTTGTTGGTAAACGTAGCTTTTTTATTCGCAGCATTTGCCAAGAAATCACCAGGCGGAATAGTCCGGTCAAAATTCTTGGTCCACGAGTAAGCCACTGTACCTAAGTGGATGTGAACTGTAGTGGATTTTGTTTCACTCAAATTTTCAATAACCCAACCAGCTCTAATACAGTCTGCTGAGCTTCCAGCTTTTACAGTTGAGACATTTGCGCTGGCTACTGATACAGAAAATACAAAAAATACTGCCAATAAAGTTACAATGTTCTTTCTCATTTGCTCCCCCTTTCGAAGCTTGATTTAAAATAAACCCGAAACAACCTAAAAACTTTATTCTAAT
>CAZMBO010000015.1:8817-23163 GCA_964564655.1 uncultured Nitrospina sp.
GACAGAGTTTTACCAGCAAACCTACTGGCCTCACTTGAGTGAACCGAAATTATCAAAACCCCTAAGGGAAGTCAAGCCTTTAATAACACTATATTTTCTCTACCCCAAAACCCCTTTGTTTTCAATTATCTAAAGCCATCCGAAAAGTCTCTGGCCGCTGCCATCTTGCCTCTGCCGCTTTGCTTGGCTGAACGAATCAATGCGCTTCTGAAAACCCTTTTAAACCCTGAATTTCAATGAAGTCAAGCTGGTTAAGTCGGTAGAGTTTCTTAACATTTTCTCACCCTCTTCAGAAATATCATTAACGACAAGTTGCAAGCTGCGGAGTTTATTTAATTTTTTGGAGCTGGCCAGGTATTTAGCACCTTCATCACTGATATTGTTAGATGCCAGGTTCAAGTTTCGCAAATTAGGTAAAACGTTAGATTCGGCAATCGCCCTTACTCCTTCATCGCCAATACCATTTTGCGAAAGATCCAAAGCTCGCACCTCTTTTAATTCTTCCCTCTTAGCCAATTCTTTCACCCCGACTGCCCTTAGGAACGCAGCCTTAAGATTTAGCACCTGTCCATCCTTACTCAACTTGTCACGTATTAAATCATCTATATTCGGCATCATGTACTCCGGTGAAAGATCGGCCCAACATTACCCGGACCCTGGGATTGTTTTTGCTTCAAAACCATACTCATCGTAAATACTGAAACCTTCCAGTAGCATTTTCTTGCCATACTTAACCATCAAATTAGCCTGAGCATGATTGGGATCTATCTCAATAGTCTTCCTCAAGAACTTCAGTCCCTGCTTAATATCTTTAATCTCATCGCCATAGTTTTCGAGTTGCCGGGCCTTATCAAACAAGTCTGAAGCCCATTTGTAATAAATGGTAGAAATTTGTTTTGGAGCATTCTTTCTTACGTAATCTACTATTTCTTCATCCGCATTGAGCGTGGGAAGAAACTTAATGGCTTTTTCAAACTCACTAATGGGAATCGAATAATCATTACCACTGACAGAATTAATCGTATTCTGTTGCTTATGTTGGGAGAGCATGCCCACGGAGCTTTTAACAACGGTAGATTGAATACCCGACATCAACTGATGGTAATAAAGATTGCCGATGCCTAGGTGAATGATAGAGCTGAACTCCTGGTTTTCATCCAATTCCAAAGCTTGTTCAAAAGCTTCCTTGGCCTCCCCGGTTTGACCGAGTTCTGCGAGTGCCTCGCCCAGGTTATAAAAATTAACGCAGTTCTCTGGGTCTTCGTCAATTAGTCGACGAAATTCTTCGACCTGAGCTTCCAGATCAAACTCAATCTCCTCCTCGTCTTCATCCTCAAGCTCATCGTCTTCTGACTCAGGAGATTCGCCCTCCTCTAATTCTGTCGTCGGTGCAGGATCTTCAGGGGATTCTTCAGAAGATTCTTCTGGGGCTTCAATTTCGGAGGTCTCTTCTTTTTCTTCTTCACTCATATCCTTGCGCTCAGTTCAGGTACTTTGAAAGGCTTGCACACGAATGCACGGATTTATTTATTCCACATTTTTTGTTTACTTCACAGTTCGTACGGGACGGATCGTTGACAAAGAAAGGTGATACTGACCTCCTCCCTTCATGCTTGGATAATCTTTACCACCAATATAATTAAACCCCCAGGCATATTTTTCTTTATAAAGCTCACTAGACCAAAAACAACAATGCGAATAACCAAAAATGGGATCGATATGTATTACATTTTCAGTCCAATAATACTTCCAAGGAATATTTTTATCCTCTTCATAAAGAGTTTTCAGCTCCTTACGTGTCGGCAATCGCCAGTCCGAGTAACTTGCATACGCTTCTTTATTAAAGCTTTCTATGAGTTTTTGAGATTCATCCCAGCTAGACCATATTTTTTTTTCCTGATAGAGGTCTATTTTCTTCCACATCAACCCTTCCTGCAAATCAGTCACTGTACCATCATTATTGTCCTTAAATCTTGGGTCGTTTGAGGGAGCCAATGGCGGCTTTTCTTCAGTCATAGATAAAATCTGACCACCAAATATCTCATCGGTGCTATCTTCAGCCTGCAAATCTCCAAGGCCTGCAAAAAAAGCCACCAGAAATAAAATGACCCACCTCTTGCGACATCGTATTTTTTTATGGATTGTCATATTTGGGTTTATTTTTCACGATCACTCTTCTTGAGGCGCCCAGTCAGGTTCCCATGACAGGCAAATTCCGGAAGGATTATGAAATTGCCCTGGGTCTTTCCCAACAATACCCCATTTGGCCATGAAATTTAGATCAGGATCAAATTTCTGAATTCTCTGGTTTATAGTATCGACTACAAATACATATCCATAGGGATCTTCTACTACAGAAGATGGACAATTAAACTGACCATCCCGTTTACCTGGTTCACCAATTACCCCAAGAGAGTGGCCTTCCCGGTCAAATAGCTGCAGGCGATTTTGACTTTTTTCAGCAACGATAATGGTTCCATCTCGGCGAACAGTTATTCCTGTGGGAAAATTCAGCCTGCCAGGCTCAAAACCATATTCCCCAAATTTCGATAGGAACTGTCCGTCTTCGTCAAAAATCTGAATACGCTGGTTGTCACGGTCAGCAACATAAATATTTCCTTCTCGATCTAATGCCAGACCAACAGGAAATTTCATAAAACCATCAAAATTCCCAGCATAACCGAAGCTAAGGACAAACTCGCCATCATCGTCGTATCGCTTCACGCAATGGTTGGAAGTGTCGGCCACTAGAATGGTTCCGGTGGGTTCTGCCACAATTTCTTCCGGCATATAAAACTTTTCCTGTCCCCAGCCCTCTGTGCCAAACTCAAAAAAGAACTCTACATCTGGATCAAATTTCTGGATGCGATGGCATCCTGTATCTACGACCCAGATATACCCTTCCAAATCAACGGCAATCCCGCTTGGGGTTTTAAATTCTCCTGGAACATAAGGGGGTCGTGTTCCTCCAGAAGTACCAAACTGCTTTAACAACTTTCCATTGCCGTCAAATTTCTGTATTCGATCATTTCCCGAATCGGCAATCCAAACATAAAGTTTGCTATGATCAACCTTTGGTTGTTCTTCAGGAAGAGTCTCTCCAGTTACTACAACCTCGAGGGCTTCCGAATCTTCATTTTCACTGGTTTTTTCTTCAGCCAATTTTTAAACCCTTTCCTTAATATCCTGCTGTTTGCATTCAATAAGACTCCAATAGGAAAGAGCCCCGTAAGGGGCTCTTAAAGCCATATGCCTGCAACCAGACATTGAAACCTAAAATCTTATTTATATCGCAGAAAATTTATCAATCAACTGCCAATTCAATCTATTTTTTACTTTATCAGAAATCCTTTTACATCGAGAATTTGATATTCAAAATCACAGGTTTTTTGAAGGTCGTCGAGTCGTTCATTCCAATTCTGTTTAAAATTGTCCAGACTTTCAGATTTAGGTTTCTTTTTCATTAAACCTACTTCTCGGAAGAGTGGTTTAACCATATTCTTATGAACGAGTTGAATAATATTTCTCAAATTTAAAATACATTGCTTGGTCACTTCTTCGCGGGTCACGCCATCTACTTTTTCAAGCAGACGCAAAAAAGACTGGATAGTCGTCAGCTGAACGGTATAACTTTCAGCCAAACGATGGTCATACTTCAATCCGCAATCAATAAATGCAGGCATCAAATACATACCAATATGATGATCAAATTTAACAGAAAGAGTGATTAGCTTTTGAAGGTAATCAACCTCCCTTAAATCTTCTTCTTCTTCTTCACCTTCTGCGAGTTCCTGAGCTGCCTTCTTCTTTTCCTCCTGCAGTTCAAGTTTAATCTTCTCTAACTCACTCAAATCTGAAAGGTGATCTACCTCTTTTTCTTCCGGGGCCTCCGAAGAATCTGGTGTTTCTTTAGTTTCAGTATCTTGGTCGCTCAACACAAATCTCCTTCCTTACAAGGGTAAATCAATAAACCAACATTTTTTACAAAGAGTTCTGGGAATGTTGATAAGTATAATCCTTTTCCATAAAGACTGTCAACCAGCGTCACGCTGAAGCCAGAAGGTTAATTCTCGAAAAATCAGCGAACCCCGCGAGTCAAAGGTACAACAGCAACCTATACAAGTGTCGAATGACTGGCCCTGCGCCGAGCAGTTGACAGAGGTTTCGAGTTGGATATATGCTTATCTGTATAAAATCCAATAATTCTTTTAGTTGAAGTCTGTGCTATTTCTAAACTTTCAAAAAATAACGATTTCTAAAAAGGAGAAGAAATGAAAGTCGCTCTCCTTTTTCCGCCGCAGTGGTATCCCAGCCAACCCTATCTGGCATTACCTACGCTAAAGGCCCACTTAGAATCCCGAGGCCATGAAGTGGATCAGTTTGATTTAAATATTGAATGTTACGATATTTTTCTATCACGGAAATATCTGGAACACTGTGTCGAAATTATCAGAAAACGCCTTGATGACCCCGCACGTGCTACGGAAGATCAGGAAGTTCGACCCGTTTATAAAGATATCCTCTCTGATACAGCCTTTTTGGAGTCTGTTCTCAATGAAGTGGAAGATGCAAAAAATGTATTGAAGGATGAAAATCGTTTTTTCCAGTTTGATACCTACAGCAAAGCTTACACAAACCTGAAAATTGCAATGCAGTTGATTTCCTACACGCACCACCCAAGCCGTGTGGATCTCGATTCATTTTTCATGCAAGGAAATCCGGAGGAAAATCTGTCAGGAATATTGATCGCAACGAAAGACACCGTGCGAAACCCTTTCCTGCATATATTTGAGGAACACCTGGCTCCAAAAATACCATGGAACGACTACGGCATAGTTGGGCTTTCCATCATCCATATCGGACAGGTAATACCCGGACTCACTCTGGCACGACAACTACGAACACTTTATCCACATTTACATATTGTGGTGGGTGGCAGTGTCTTCAATCGTCACGCCGATTTACTCGATGATAAGCAGGAACTATTTAAAGAATTTTTTCACAGCCTGATTGTGTCGGAAGGAGAATTACCGCTTGACCAGTTGGTGTGCCATCTAAAAGAAAACAAACCACTTCATACAGTCCCAAATCTGATTCACCTTGAAGGTGATACAGTAATCCGCAATCCAAAATCTGAAGCATTGCCTTATGAGGACCTTGTTTGCCCAACATTTGATCAACTACCACTGGAAAAATATTTGATGCCTTACCCCGTACTTCCTTATATGTCTAGTCGAGGCTGTTATTGGGGAAAATGCACCTTCTGCACCCACAGCTTTATTTACGACTCACATTACAGAAAAGAAAATGAAGTAAGAGTCGCTGAAGAGCTAGATCATCTTTCAAAAAAATACAAAACCAAATATTTTACCTTTTCTGACGAAGCCATTTCTCCTAACGCATTTAACCGGATATCAAAAGAAATTCTAAGACGCAGAGTCGAAATGCGTTCATTGGGGATGCTCAAATTTGAATCAAGCGAAAAAGAAACTCCTGAACTTTTTGACGATATTTATCGCGCTGGATTTCTTATGCTCTTTTTCGGGCTAGAAAGTGCCAATGACCGCATACTTTCAGTTATTGATAAGGGCTGCGACCAGGAAACGGAAAGAGCCGTTTTGAAACACAGTTCGGAGGCAGGAATATGGAACCACCTTTACCTGTTCTTTGGTTTCCCAACAGAAGAGAGAGAAGAAGCAGAAGATACCATTAAATTTACCATCGAAAATTCAGAAGTAGAAAGTGGCATTATCCACTCCGTGGGACAATCTATTTTTGCCCTAGAAAAAGATTCAGCGATCTACCATAATCCGTCGAAGTTTAAAATTGATCGAATCATTCAAGACCCCGAACGAGATTTGGCAATTGTGTTTGATTATGAAATAAGCACCGGAATGCCACGGGAAGAAGTTTTGAATGTTTACGAAAATTTCGACTCCATCATTGAAGAGCACTTCCCGTCCCGCAAAATTTGGAATTACCTTTCGCGCGAACATTTCCTTCTCTATCTCGACCATTATGGCAAGGAAGAGATATTGAACATGGCCCCTACAACCGTAGAAGGAAGATAGAAGGTCCTAGCCCCAGTTGACAGCAGGGTATCAATCGCCTAGAATTAAGCACTTCTTTTATAAACAATTGAATTAAATAAATTTGGAGAGCGTGTTTTATGGCTAAAGCCGGCAAACCGACAGATTGGGTCACAATGAAAGTTGATCCGGAAATTTTTGAAGAGCTAGGTGTCCGTGATCCCGAAGAAACCAAACGGGAAATGGCTATCAGTAAAAAATCCCGTCAAGTACGTAAAGAGTTAAAAGCCGACCCGGACAACCTGGAATTACAATTAGAACTGGCTACTCTTTTAATTGATGGCTGTAATTATGAAGAAGCTATCAAACAACTCAAACTCATCCAAAATAAAGATCCGAAAAATCCGCGCCTTTATAAACTATTGGGCACCGCATACGTCCTTTTTAATCACGAAGAAGAAGCGTTACTAGAGCTTAACCGTGCTCATGAATTGGACCGCAATGACCCTGAAGTTTTATTCAATCTGGGTGGTGTTTATCTGCTTAAAGATATGTATGAAAGAGCAGCAGATGCTTTTGAAAAAGCAATCAAAATTGACCCGACTGACACTACCGGCTATGCCAACCTAGCGGCTGCCTATGGCATGCTTAAGGCTCACGACAAAGAGATTGTTGCCCTTAAAAAGGTATTGATGTTTGATCCCGAAAATAAAGAATTACGAGCCGCCTTATCGAACGCTTATTTTAACTCTGACCGCTTCGAGGAAGCTATTGATGCCGCATTGTGTGTCGTTGAAATAGACGAAAAGGATACGCAGGCTTATTGTAATCTTGGTAGTTGCTATGCGGCTCAAAGCATGGTGGACGATGCTATCAAAGCTTTCAAGAAAGCCAGTGAATTAGCCCCAGACTACTCCTTGCCCCATACGAACCTGGGAACTCTTTACGCTAATATGGGACGCGCTGAAGCAGCCATAAAAGAATTAAAAATCTCGATAAGTCTCAATGGCCAGGATGCAGGAGCATGGCTGAACCTTTATGCCTGCTACAAAGAAGTCGGCTTGATAGAGGAATCGCAAAATGCCTACAGTAAGTATGAAGCCATCGTCAATGAACCCGAACTACAACAACAAGCGCCTGGGGGAGACAATCCTTCCAATATACCGGGTGGAGTATCCCAGACAAATAAAGTGGCAAGCGGTTCTGACTTGAGAGAGGATTCTGCCGGGCTAGAATCCTTACGTGAAAGCAGCGAATAATTCTAGGCTCCCTTCCATGATGCGCTCTCCCAACCTGATTGCGCTTGGAGATTTTAAACCCTCAGACCAATGGCAGACTCATGTCAATTCTATTTTTTATGGAATCAAAGGGCCTGAAATTCACAACCATTTTCAAACCTATGTTAGCCTCGACTACCGATTAGCACATGCGCTTGCCGAGGAATTTTATAAGCATACGGTAGGGAAAAAACCAGTAGACCGGGTCTGGAACATCCATGAATGGGGAGTGGGCAATGGCAACCTTGCAGGATGTTTTCTCAGTCGCCTGAAAGAAATTGATTTCAATCAACAAGTTTACCCATTCATTCATTACATTCTTTGTGATGAGTCCGAAGAAATTCTGAAAGGGGCAAGAGCGAATCCGCGTCTTCAGCAACATGAGGGAAGGTTTTCCACAGTCAAGATTCACGCAGAACATATGGACTGTTTCCGATCAAAGTCCGTGACAAAAATAATCTCAAATGAAATATGGGATGATCTGGCTACAAAAGTTTTACTTAAGAAGGAAAACCAGTTTTACGAAGAATACCTTTGCCCGCATCTCCCATCAGATTTTCCAGGTGTAAACGAAGAAATCTTTCTGCAACAGTTTCAAAATAAAGATCTCCTTGAGCTGGCCCAGCGGCCTTCCTTTCTTGAAGCAATCCATTGGGAACGAGATTTTCAAAGGGTCGAACTCAGCGATTGGCCTTTCTCAAATAATCTACAAAAGCACAGCCAAAATCTCAAAGACGAAATACCCATGCCCATCAACACAGGAGCCTTCGCTACATTAAAAAAAGCAAGGGAACTCCTCGCACCAGACAACCTGGGCTATACCGGATTCGATTATGGAATGCTTGACCTCAAAGACCTGAATCAAGAAGGGCGACCTTATTTTAATTTATATGGCGGGCAATATACTTTCATGGTGAATTTTCCTTTATTAGAGGAAGTAGGACGTGAGATTGGTTTTTCCGAGGTGAATAGAGAATATCAGAACGATTTTGTCAAACGTAGTTTGGATGCAGAAGTATCAGGGGTTGTCGATCTGGTACAAAACCATCCTCAGGTTGCCAATATGCAAGGTTGGGATCGGGATATATTAATGCTTCGCACCTTGCAGGCTTTAAATGCTGTATATCACAGTCCTTATCCGGGAAAACTTGAATATCCACCTATGCCAGGAACGCCTAAAAAGCAACGAAAACAAATTTTACAACTTGCTAAAAACCTTAGCGCCCGTGGTGTTCCCGATACTGTTGCCTATGTTACAAAAGAAGAAGTCTTTGCAGCCCTGAAACCTTTAAGAAAACTGGGTTACAGGGAAAAGGATATCGAATCCGCCTTTCACTCTACACCGCTGCCGGTTTCCTTCATTCATATTCAATTCAAAGATTAATATCCTTTATAAAATCTGATAGCCTAGGTATAAAAGAACCAAATCTTTATGGAGTCTTTTAGTGCTCAGCATCTTTGTCGAAACCAGTTGCAACCGCTACAACCGTGACGAATGTATTTCCTGCCACGTTTATGAACCGCTGATGGAGCATCCCGTTTCCGAATGGCATCTGACGATAGATCAAGCAAAAAATATGGCCGAAAAAATAAAAAGCGTAGAAGTACTAAACACTCTTGCTCAACAGGAAATCAACCTGACAGGGGGAGAACCATCTCAAAACCCAAACATCGTTGAAATTTGCAAAATCTTTCAAACAATTACTCCACATGTTTGCCTGCATACAAATCTAGATATCCTTTCGGAAAAATCAAAACGCTGGTCGCGACTGGTTGAGATAATAAAATTGAATGCAAGGGTTGATATCACCCTTTATCCAACCGTATGGGAAAGCTCTCAAAAACTATTTCTGGAAAAAATGTTGGAACTGCAGAACAAACTGATAGTAAATGTGGTGTATGAATCCCTGCCTGACTTAAAAAACCAGATAGGCTTACTACTAAAATTTTTCAAGGACAAAGGGATCACGCATGTTACCGAACTGCTCCAGACCTATGCTCAAAAAGTGGCAGATCTGGTGAACGAACATCCGAACTGCGATGAAAAGCTGTTTACCGTTCATATGGAAAATACGGAGGCATTTGCCAGTAAACCAGATTTCATTTTCGGCATCAGCCTTTTGCCCGCTTTCGATGTCGACAAAAACGGTTATCGAGCCATGGCGTCCTTGCCTTTTCCCCGGGACAAATACTTAATTGGCTGTCCCGCCGCCCGTGGGTCTATTGACATTATGACGATTCAACAAAATGGGGAGATGACACCCTGTTGTGATGTTGGAAATCTGAAATGCCAACCTAAATTCGGCAACGTCTTAGAAGATAGTCCAAAAAAAATCATGGAAACGATGGATACATCTATGAAACTGTTAGCTTCAGGAATCAGCAAAAACCATAAAAACATCAAAGCCGGAAAAGCAGGCACACAGGTTGAAGAAGGTATCCCTCCTTACTGTCAATAGTCTTGATTTTTAAACTTTTAGAAGGCTAACAAGAACCTCGATCATAGCATTAAGTTTATCGTGAACTTTTTGGTTTTCCAGTTTTCCATCCTTAAAATCTTCATAATTAGAACAGACAACAGGCTGAATTGATAACACTTTGGATTCATAAGCAAGAATTTTTGCCAGGTCCGCTGAAGCGAGATAAGACATGGAACTCCCTGCAGTACAAAGAATGCCAGCTACTTTTTTTTCCATTGCCGAAGAAGTAATATCTATAAGGTTTTTTAAGGGGCCCGAAACAGAATAGCAATAAACTGGCATTCCAATAATCAAACCGTCTGCGCCTTCAACCATTTCATAAGCTTTTTTTGTATCAGAGCCATAATCCTGTAATTTGCGACCATCACAAAACTGTATCTCAAAACATCTAAGGTCGAGAGTCTGGCAGTCAATGCCATCGCAGCGATGCAAAATTCTTTCTGCTTCCTGCGCCACAATCGCTGTTTTGGATTTGGGGTTTAGACTACCTTGGATGATAAGAACTTTTTGCATATTAACATCTAAGAAAAAAGAAACGGCTTGCACAGTTACTGCGCAAGCCGTCGACTTTTATTATTGGTTTCACAATTTTTTAAGAAGAAAACCTATTATCAGACAGAAGGAAGTTCTCCCGGAGGGGCTTCGTCCTCATCATCGTCAAAGAAGTCATCCTCATCATCATCACCGATCAACAAGTTTTCATCGTCAACCTGAAGCTCTTCAAATTCTTCATCGTCCTTGTCTTCTTCTTTCGGATAAGGCAATTCATTCCAGACCACGATGCGAGAATTTCCCCGGTCTGCAATGAATAATTTAAAATTTGGCTGAGGCTCCTCTTCCTCTCCCTCTTCAACAGTAGCCAAGGAGGTTTCGTCATCTTCGTCATCATCCGGCATTGGAATTTCTCGAAGGCCTTCTTCTTCCTCTTCCTCGATCAACAACAACCCAAAGGGGTCGTCCAAACTACTAGCCGTTGCTTCGCCTTCCACACCACGGTTTCCCTTATTATCGTTGAAGCTGGTTTGTCCGATCACCAAGTCAGGGAGCTGACCGTTTTCAGTGGGCACTTCTTTCCAATATAAAACACGGTTGTTACCCGTATCAGAAACGAACATCCCCATTTCGCCGACCACCACATCAGTAGGGAAATACAAACCTTCCTGACAAGCGCGTCTTGCGCCTTTGCCAGAATTTGGATCTCTACCTAAGAAATCTTTTTGCCCGACCACCACATCTGCAGCCACGCCCGTTTCGCGGGGAAGTTTATTCCAGATCAATACTCTGTGGTTACCCTGATCAACCACAAAAACTTTTTCACTTTCAGCATCGAAGAAAACGCCTGTAGGAAAACTAAGAGTGTCGGCACCCACGTTATCGAAATCGCCTTGATTGGGCCACCGTTCATCCATGCCCCGTTGCCCCAAGGACACATCCGCATTCCAGCCATCGCTAAAAGGAATTTTATTCCACAAAAGCACACGATGATTATCTTTATCAGCAACAAAAATATGCTGGTCATCACTTGTATGAATTCCCATTGGGAAAAATAATGAACCTGATCCAACAAAACCACGTCGGTTGGCTTCGTTATCATCCAAATTATCTTGCCCTAATACTAAGCTAGGAGCTTCACCGTCTTCAGAGGGGATGCCTGACCAGCGAATAACACGATGGTTACCGCTATCAACAACATAGAGCTTGCCATCAATCACCTGAAGGCCGGCAGGTTGAGAAATTGTATCTTCCTCTGCTTTACTTATGGTGAATCCATCCAAGGATTCATCACCCAGACCTGAGGTCATTTCGTCCAAGGTCGTGGTCATTCCACGATTTTCCAGACAATCTGCAAAATCTTCCTGGCCTAAAACTAGGGAGCACGGCTCGCCATTTTCTTCCGGAAACTGTTCCCATATAACAACCCGATGGTTTCCACGATCGGACACAAACAGCATGTCTCCAAATTTTTCCACATACTGAGGCTCACTTAAAGTATTGTCACCCGGATCATCGGCGCCCCTGTTAGATTGCGACATAGAAAAATCACCCTGCCCGATGACTAAACATGCACCAATCTCCTTTACTTCCTCAGGAGCTTCCTCTGCCTCCTCGTCCATTTCATCTAAGTCTAGCTCATCATCTTCAGACACGGTCAGTGAGTCTTCCGATTCTGTCTCCTCCAATTCTTTATCTTCTGACATGAAACCATTCTCCAAATTGTTTTAAAACCAATTTTCCGAAAAAAATTAACCTCTCCTCGGCAGAGGACTATCAATTACCTCAAAATCAAACCTAGTCATAGTACAATAGCAGCTCACCAAAGTCTTCTCTCCCCGTAAAGCATTCAATTAGGAGACAGTGGAACCTTCAAGCGTTGCCACATTGAGATGACCTTGCGTCCATTTCGATCCTGATGCTTCCCATCCCAAACCGCAAATGCGACCAATACTGGAATTTTCCGCTGAAAATGGATATCCCACTTATTGATTGAATCCAGGGTACGGTAAAATACTACACTCCATTTGCCATCTTTCCAAACACCTTTTCCAAGAACATTCTGTTTCGTCTGCGGCTGAGGTGTCAGAGTCCCGAAACCCTCTGCATTCAATTCTTCAACGGGGACATCCCTGAATGGATTTAGCGAATCCACCGGATTAACCTCACCTCCGAAGATCATCGTATCCAAATCCATTCCCTTTGTAGCATATTCCAGTTCTTCTTTTGTTTCTATCTCTGTTTGCCAGTCTGCTCGCCACTGCCAGATATTCACCACTTTATTGCGGTTACCCATACCAAAGAACGGCTCATTATGACCATGTTTATGCAATAAAACATCTCCCAGGGCAAACTCCATACCTATAGCATCTTTAAAGTCCTGATGTCGGCTTGAAGTACGATTCGGAACTGGATCTTCCCACTGCAACTTAAAGGCAATCCCCTCATCGTTTATCACGGACTGAAACTGAATTTGATCAATCGGATCTCTACGGGCATTGAGTGGAATCGTATGAATATTCTGCACGTCAATTGAATCCCACAAAGGGTTGTTCGGATCCACATCAATTTCTTCATCTATGATATGGGTTTTTAGGTCGATTTCATACTCAGCCGGTTTATATAACTCCTTGTTAATTTTTGATTCAATGAATGAAGCCAAATCCCATCTTTCTTTATCATTTAGGTGATTGTATGACTTCATGGGAGTTCCATCAATCCCTGTTGTCAGAATCATAAACAAATCTTTTTTGTCAAAACCAAATTTAAAAGAATTTGGGTCCGTCAGGTCATAAATAAACACCCGATGATCCCATATATCATAGAGCTCATCCGCAATCGGTCCATCCCCCTTCAGGTCAGTGCCATGACAACGCGAGCAACGCATTTCCTGATAAATGCCATGTCCCCTTTTGATCGACTCCGCATCCGTTGCAGGCACATCACCAATGACTATAGCTTCCTTAGGTTTTTCATTTTCAAAACGTTTTGAAAACGTTTTGATATATTCCACAACTCCCCGGGTTTCATCTTCCGACAAAGCCCCACCCCACGCAGGCATTGACGTTCCCGGTATGCCTCGTGAAATGGTTCGATAAATATCCTTGTCCTGTGGAAGCGAACCAAAAGGCGTGGTTCTATATTTGAACAGTCCTTTTCTGAAATCCCTTGGCCAGGGATAAAGATAAGCCATGGCCTTCCCGCCACCATTGCCATCCTGTCCGTGACAAAACACGCACATATGTTTGTATACGGTAGAACCCAGGCGTACTAAATCCTTTTTGTTTTTAGGAGAGCCCCCGGAATTATTACCATGCTGTGAATGGGAATAAACAGGAAGTGGCCCAAATACCAAAGCCATCAAAATCAAAAAGAAAAAAATGCGCTTTTTCTTACTAACGAACCCCAAGGCTCGGCGTTGATAAAGTATAAAGTTCTTCATTGCCGTTTAACCCATCTTCCGCAATATCGACCCAGATGTCTCGGCAATTGCGTCTATAATCCACGCCTAAACAATAAAAAAGTGGATTGCGGTTTGTAAAATATACGACCGGATGCGAAAAAAATACGCTTAAACCATCAAACTTGGCGATTTCGATAGCTTTTTCAATCGTTGTTTCATCCGCAGAAGCCTTTCGAATCACTTTGCGGATGACCATATAATCCAGTTCATGGTCCAAGTCCAAATCATAATAAGTCGCAACCAAGCCTGGAACACTCAATGACTCCCATCCTCGATAGGAAGGATTTTTCCATCCCGGCTCCTTGGGAATTTCCGATGCACTCTCGGGCTTCTTAAAGACACCACTTTGATCCGATGCCAAAACTTTGCCTGAAACTAAAATCGATATCGAAATAAAAGCCACTAACCGAAGCAGCATCAAGTGCAATTTCATTTAAAGCCTCAGATTTTGAGGGAATCAGAAAAAACCACCTGCCCTTTAAATTAACGAAGCCATGATTTTAAAAACCTAATCAACCTGACAGGAAACTGAATACCCAATACTTTCAAAGAATGTAATAAGCTAACATATTTCAGGAGCCATTCAAACGGGTAATGTTTCTAAA
>CAZMBO010000015.1:23263-30445 GCA_964564655.1 uncultured Nitrospina sp.
AAAAAGTCATTGTGAATCGTAAAAAGAGTTGAGTTGGTTTTCGTCCAGATCGATTTCAGGGCCATCATAAACAATTCGGCCCTCGCTCAACGCAATAATACGTGAACCATATTCGCGTGCCAGGGACGGTAAATGCAGATTGCAGATCACGGTCACGCCATCCTTTTGATTAAATTCTTTTAGCAAATCCATAATCTGTTTAGAGGTAGCAGGGTCTAGGCTCGATATCGGCTCATCGGCAAGGATCAATTGTGGCTCTTGCATTAAGGCCCGGGCCAATCCCACCCGCTGTTGCTGCCCACCGCTCAGTTTGTCGGCACGATCCAATTCTTTATCAGCAATGCCCAAGCGATTCAACACCTGTCGGGCCTTTTCAACATCGGCCTGGGCAAACAAATTGAAAACAGAAGCCGAGGTAGATATGGAAGCCAATTTCCCTGTCAACACATTCGTTTGCACAGAACAGCGTGGCACAATATTGTACTGCTGAAAAACCATACCGATTTTTTGTCTCAGTTGCCGCAATTTGCCGTTAGGGGCTCCTGTGATTTCTTCATCGTTGAGAAAGATTCTGCCTGAGGTTGGCTCAATCAGACGGTTGATGCAACGCAATAATGTCGACTTGCCCGACCCGCTTTTTCCCAATACCACCACAAACTCCCCTGCCTCAACTGTTAAAGAAACATCTCGCAAGGCTTCAGCACCTTTTTTATAGGTCTTGCAAAGCTGTTCAATTTTTAACATTCGGATTTTCCAAGTTAAGATCTAGCAATCTCCCCGCTTCGCGTACCGGGTCAAACAATCCATCCAGATCCATCAGTCCGCTGATTCCATACAACCGTTTCAGAACCTTGCTACCCTTAGGACTGCCTGATATTTTTTTGAGTCCATTCCGAAGTCTCACTTTCAAGCCCTCAGGGAGTTCTTTACGGACGGACACGGTGTCGTTGGGTATTTCTTTGGTGTAGGCCAGGACTTTTATCTTTTCAAAAATATCGGGGTAAGATTTGGCAACCGCAGCCCGCGAACCATCGTAAGCGGCCCCGCCATCTACCTCCCCTTTATATATGGAAAGGACAACTGCGTTATGCGACCCAGCAAATATGGTTTTACTAAAAAATGTTTTTGGGTCCAACCCCTTAGATAGCAACAATGTTTTGGGGTATAAATGCCCGGAAGTGGATGCGGGATCGACAAAAGCAAATCTTTTGCCTTGCAGACTGTCCAAAGAGTTAATTCCACTATCCGCCCGCACCATGATCTGCCCTCGATAAAAAGGGCTGCCAAACCGCTGCACTACCAGCAGCAATTCGACGTCATATTTGTCTTTTGCCAGTACATAGCTAAAGGTTGCCAGCCAACCTACATCTACCTTTCCGGCACCCATTGCCTCAATCACCGCCGCATAACTGGTCGCTACCGAGGTTTTAAAATGCAGTCCCGTTTCCTTTTGTAGAAGTTCTGCCACTTCCTGCCCACCTTTGACAATGACCTGCGCATCTCCAGAAGGAACAAACATCATTCGAATCGGGTTTTTAGATGTACCCAACATCTCTGCCGAGACAGGCCGTAGCATTACCACAACTTGGAACAAGATAACTAAGAAAAGGCATCCTGATCGAAACAAAATGGAAAACTGGAGAAAATTCAAGGAAGGCTCCAAATAGATTTAACTTCTTTGTATCATACAATGGACCGAGGACAGAAAAATGGCAAAAAAAAAGGGTAAACCGCAATTTAAGCGGCTTACCCTTTCTAGAAGTACTTAACTTATTTCATAAACGTAGTACGAATGTATTTAACAACATCCCAAATTTGGCCATCTTTCAAAGTTTTACCGTGTCCAACCATGCCGGTTCCTTTAGAACCATTTTTTATAATATAAAACATCTGGCCCGCAGAAACTTTTTTCATGGTTGCAGCACAGGCAAAGTTTCGAGGCTTAGGCTTCAAAGCCGCACCCAACTTCCCACCACCATCTCCTTTTGGACCATGACACATTTTGCAAGCCATTGGCTTTGCGGTCTTCATGAAAATTTTCTCACCACGTTTCGCATCAGCGCTACCCGGAATCTTTTTCTTTGCTATGGAACCGGGGGCAGCTTTTGTTTTCCGTGGCTGCGGACATTTAGCGGGCTTTGCGATAGCAGAGCCAACAGCACAGAAACTGAATATTACCATCACACTCAAAATTAAAGCCTTTTTCATTAAACAATCTCCTCTTTAAATAGTGGATTAAAGCTTCCTATATAAATAAAACCAAATAGTTTGGTGCATTTTTTCAAAAACAGGATTTTTATTGACTGCCTAAAACTAAAGAAACCCATTCAAATCAGCCCATACAAAAATCGCTTCTTTGCAGGCAAGTCCTTACCAGAGTTGATTATAAAGGATGGCATTATAATCCATACGGTATTTCTGTCAATAAAATTTCTCCGACTCAAAACAATCAGTTTCTAAAAAATTTTTTAAGAAAGCCTATATGCTAGGATGTTAATTTAAAGAGATTTGGGCAGCGCGTGGTTTTTGTCCAAAATCAAATTAGCTCATTACTTTCAACCGCTTGATAATCTTTTTTCATCAAGCTTGATGGGATTTGAAGTAATTTTTCTTGCGAGCTCACCACTAATCCACTATGATGTGCCTACAACTCGAAGCCCACAGCAATAAGTTAAGCCCGCGCTAGGCGTAGCACCTGATAATCCTGTCAAAAGATTGAGGTTTTAATTTCCCCGAAAAGGAACGTGGGGATTAGATTATCTGGTCTCTTATGGGCAAAAATCTATAGAAACAAAATATTAATTATAATTAGGAGGTGCTAGATGAACGTTTTACTAAAACACCTCAGTTTAAATTTTAAAAAAATCAAATACCTAACAAAGCTTGAGCAGATTCCTCAATTGACGGATTCAGAACGTGAGGAAATGCAGAAAGTGAATGACCAATTTGTTTTCCGAACCAACGACTACTATCAATCCTTAATTGATTGGGATGACCCTAACGATCCTATCAAACGCATTATCATGCCTGATGTGGAGGAGTTGAATGAATGGGGTGAGCTCGATGCATCCAATGAAGAAAAATATACTAAAGTCCATGGCTTAGAGCATAAATATACCTCGACCGCATTATTGCTAGTCAATGAAGTCTGTGCAGCCTATTGTCGTTTCTGTTTTCGTAAAAGGCTGTTTATGAACGAGAATGACGAGGTAACAAAAGATATCAGCGCAGGTCTTGAATACATTAAAAACAACAAGGAAATTAATAATGTATTGCTGACGGGTGGGGATCCCATGATTCTCTCTACAAGTAAATTGGAGCCTATTATTCAACAACTTCGAGAAATTGATCATGTCAAGATCATCCGCATTGGCACCAAGGTGCCAGCGTTTAATCCATTTCGAATTTTAAACGACCCGTCCCTACTTGAAATGTTCCGCAAATACAGTACGCATGAAAAGAAAATCTATATTATGGCGCATTTCAATCATCCAAGAGAACTTACACCTCAGGCAATTGAGGGACTCAATGCCCTAATGGATTCTGGCCTCACACTGGTTAACCAAACACCATTAGTAAAAGGTGTCAATGACGATCCGGATGTACTGGCCGAATTATTCTCCAAACTTTCATTCATGGGTGTTCCACCCTACTATGTGTTTTTGTGTCGCCCAACCCTGGGAAATGAAACCTACTCTATCCCTGTTGAAAAAGGTTATGAAATATTTGAAAAGGCGCGAATACGTTGCTCTGGCCTAGCAAAAAGAGCGCGTCTTGTCATGTCTCATGAGTCTGGAAAGATTGAAGTTGTCGGAATGACACAAGAGCAAATTTTCTTCAAATATGCGCGCGCCGCAAATTCTGAAGATAACGCCCGTTTTTTAGCATTTTATAGAAACCCAGACGCCGCTTGGTTTGATGATTACAAAGAAGCTAGTGAAGAGTGTTCGTTATTCGCTGCAAATGCAACTAGCGGGATTACAGTTTAAATCTTGCTGCTGTATTACCTTCTCTTTTTTGAGAGGGTGAAAATTGGCTGACTCAACGAAATTTTCATTCCTGGTTTCCCTATACTAGTACTGATGGATTTTGTATTATTCCTTTTAATCTTTCTGGCCTTCCATAATTCTGGCCAACTCCTCTCAAATAAAATTTTCGGATTGAAGTTCCCGGATCCAGGTGAAGCAGTTTTATTTTCAACCGCACTCGGCTCCATAGTTTTTTCCGGAATCATGACAGTTTTCGTATTTTCTGGCTGGATCAATTCTGCTGTCTGTTGGGGTATTCTGGTAGTTTTCCTAGTCTTAGGCTGGAAAAATCTATTGCACCTCAAAAAACTACTGAACGTTTTTAATAGTCCAAGATCGCAACCAGTGGAAGATGGCGGACTGAGGAGTTTGACTCAATCCTTTCTCGGGCTCCTTGTTCTTCTATCCATTGGATCGGCATTCGCACCCGCATTTGCTAACGATGCACTAGTTTATCACCTGGCTGTGCCTAAAGCTTTTCTGCAAACGGGCGGACTGGTCAACCTTCCCAACAATATCTATTCATTTTTTCCTCAGCAAATTGAAATGCTTTATCTTTTTGCTTTGGCGTTGGGTTCCGATTCACTGGCGCAACTTACTGGCTTAGGGATTGTCTTTCTGCTTTTGTTTGGCCTTTGGCAGTACTCCAAGGAAAATATTCATAAAAACTATGCATGGCTAACACCTCTAATATTTATTTCAACTCCGACTTTCTTTAGCGTGGCTTCTTCTGCTTATGCGGATCTCCAAGCAGCTGCCTACGTTTTTTTGGCTTTTTATTCCTGGGAAAATGGATGTAATCAAAAACAACCCGGATGGTTTTTTTTGATGACCTTGTTTGCCGGCGCTGCTATTGCAACCAACCTAACCACCGTTATCATTTTACCTCTGGCCTTCTTAGGACTCGCTTTGCATGGCAGAACCTGTAAAAATTTAAAACAGACCATAAGCCAATGCTTGATACTGATTTTTGGCTCCCTATTAATTCTTTCACCCTGGTTGGTAAGGAATTATTTTTTTACTGGCAATCCAGTTGCGCCATTTTTTATGAACATTTTTGGCGGCGAAAACGCAATCAACTGGGATGTCATCCGTTCACAGATGCAGTTTCAATATTATTCGTCCTTAGGTATGGGGCACAGCTTTCTGGATTTTTTGTCTCTGCCCATAAACTTGACCTTTTTTAGTGAACCCCATTCCCTCAAATTCGATGGTCAAATTGGAATCCTTTATTTGCTACTAATTCCTGTCCTTTTGGGTTTGGATCGCAAGTCTATACCATTAGCTATTGTGTTTTCCGTGCTACTGATATTCTGGTTCATGCAGGCACAATATATTCGCCTGCTAGCACCCGCGTTTGCTTTTCTTTCGGTTCTTTTGGTCACCGGGCTAACACAGCTGTTTCAAAAATCTAAAATTGGAAAAAAGGAGAAGTTATTTTTAACATCGATTCTAGCCCTCGGTCTTTTGTTCAATACTTCTATAATAATGAAAGAGTGGTTTCGGATTGATCCACTTTCTTACATCCTAAAAAAGGAAACCCGGGAACAGTATTTGGCCCGACAAGTTAAAGCTTTTCCTTCCTACCAGGATGCGAATGAAATGTTGACGGAAAAGGACAAAGTTTTGCTGGTTCATATGGGAAACCTTGGATATTTAATGGATCGGCCCTTTTTCAGTGATACATTTTTTGAAAACCATACTCTGACCAAAATCATTGACAAAGGCGTTTATGCGGCAGATATTTTAAATCGATTGAAGGTCCGGGGTATCACCCATATTCTGTTCAACTTTCATAATATCTTTGGAAAAGATTCAGCGCTGACAATGGGTGAGAGAGCCATATTTAAAAACTTACTGATCAAACACGGGGAACAACTCTCTGCAAAAAACGGGTTTCTACTCTATCGCTTTATGCTAGACTCCGAATCTGGAAATCAGACACAATCCTTTCCCCTGAATCACTGACGGTGAATCATACCGGTTTATTCGACACTAACGGGAAGGAAGCATTATTAATACTGGTAGCGACTATTTTCCCAAACGCGGCCTTATGATATTTAAAAGTAAAGGGTATTGAAATATGGATAGGCTTGTAGGCAAAAACATACTGATCATCATCCCTAAAGACTACTATATGGAGAGCGAATTCGATCCGGTTTTCGAAGCCATGACTGCAGAGGGGGCAACTGTCCTAGTCGCTTCCAGCAAATTAAAAGAAGCCGTTGGTATGAAAAACGGCCGTACGAATCCTGATGTATTGATCGTCGATGCTATCGAAGGAATCACTGGCGACAGTTATGTTTCCGCCGCCAAAGGAGTTCGCCAAATCAAAGGAGTTTTTCACGGGGTGATCGTAATTGGAGGGAGTGGCGCAAGAACTTATTTATGGAAAGACGAATTACTGCGATTGCTTCTAAACGACCGCCACCGATCTGGAATGGTTGTCGCTGCGATTGGCAATGCCATACCGTGCTTGGGAAAAGCCAGCCTGCTCCAAAGCCTCGAAGTCACAACAGAACCCGGTAATAAGAAAGCCTTAAAGGAAATAGAAGATGCGAAAGCCATTATTGTCGATGAGCCGATGACTTCCAATAATCGTATCTTTACTGTTCAGAATGCAGCGGCAGTGGAAGCTTTTTTAAATCCTTTCATTGAAGAGGTAGGAAAAACCTCTATCAAATAGGCCATCCAAAAAATATCTTAAAGACCTCCCTGCTCCTCACGTTCTTTTTGGATTTTAATTATCTTCATCCTGAGTTTTATCGCATCGTTCAAGCTTTTTACAATTCGGTCGTTGGCATCTGGGAAGTGCAGCTTTTGGTTAAACTGATCTAGTGTGTAAACCTCGAGCAATTTAGCAAAGGCCTCATCAACAAAAGGACGGGTCATTTGTACTACGCCTTCAAAATAGACCATAATCTTTTCGTATTTTTCCCAGTTTTCCATCAACAGGTTTTTTATCGTATCTCCTGCGGGTTCCCCATCCTCCGACGTTCTACCTGCCGGAGTAGAGGTTCCCATTATTTCATAGACATTGATTTTAAATTCGTTTTCCATCTTGTTTTCTGAATAAAAGAAGAATAAATGCCTTACCGGTTTACGATTTTCACAGATTTCATTTCTATCCGATCATTCGGGTTATCTCTCGTAT
>CAZMBO010000016.1:0-4086 GCA_964564655.1 uncultured Nitrospina sp.
AAACTCAGAAAATAATTAAGGTCACCTTTTTTCAACCTACTGATTAAGAGTCAGTTGCTCTGCTAGCGCAAGTTAGTTGGATAAATCAGATTCTAAATTTGTGAAATGAGATGTGACCTTGAACTCATATTCAGGGTACTCATATATTGGCATTCGAGGTTCTGTTTCTCCAATAGAATACCCCCAAATACTACTGTATTCTGAGACATCTTCACCCATTTCTTCAAGATTCTTTAGGTATTCACTAATAGATTTGGATTCAATGATAATCACTTTCCCCATTTTATTGATAATGGGGCTGTGTAATCTATTTGCGTCATGCTCGAATTCCAAAATTCGCCGGCCATAACGCGTAATTCCAATCACTCTAAATGATAAGCTTTTCCCTATGCCTGGTAAATTGAGGATATTCCGGTCGGTAGATAGAAACGGCAAATTAGCGGAGCACCTTAACTCCTCTATATTCTTCACCATATTTTCAGCTTCAAGTGGGAATTGGTGAATTTTTGATTTAGTTTTTTCAGGGAGCAGACCAAAAACCTTTTCTTCCATTTGTTCTTGAACAGCCCGCGCATTGGTGGCAAAGTTATGTTGGTTCTCCATATATCCTTTTGTTGAAAAAGTGTAGTATCCAAGCACCCCGATTTTATTCAAGATTTTTCTGAGTTTGGCAGTATGACCTCTTCGTGAAGATGCCGTGGTCAATACATGTTGGTTGGTTACAGTCCATCCCGCGGAAATAAGTTTTCTGATTCCTTCCCGGGCTTCAGGGGTTACTTCCATCGGGGATTCAAAATGAGTTTGTACGAAGAATTGTTTGATACCGATTTTGGATGCCTTGGATTTGAATTCAGCCAGAATTTTGACAAGGTCATTCGTGATTCGTTGAGGAATATAGACCGGAAGGCGCGTTCCCAACCTGACCCGAACGATCTCGGCATATTTTTCGCCCTCATTCCTTGATTTATTGGCCTCTTTTTTCCGGATTGCCATTTGATAAATAGCCTCCAATACCTCATGAAGAGATTTATCCGAACTCATCAAGGCATCACCGCCGGTAATTAAAATGTCCCGAAGCTGTGAATCGTTTTCAAAATAATCCATCAGACACTTCAGTTTTTCAGGCCAGGTTTTCTTAGGTTGAAGTTTATTCAAATCAAAATTAAGACGACCGCTTTGAAAATCGTGCATTCTTTGACAGGATTGGCATAAGCCCCCGCAGGCCCTGCCTACAGTATCCGGGATCAAAATAGCGACTTCGGGGTAACGCCTATGAACGTTGTTGTGTGTGGGCAATAACCAACCGGCCGCGTTGGGTTTTCCAGGTTCAACTTTGTCTTCTTTCTCCCAAGCCACGATATTGCCGAATTCTTCGACAAGTTGTTTGCTATAAATTACATAATCCCTAATGGCCAAGTCCGCTCCAATGGCAAAGTATGGGACCTTGATATGGAGTAAAGATAAGTAGTAAGGGTTTACAAAAAATGGTACCCCCGCGTTTTCTGCGTTTTTTAAAATTTGCATTGTGTCCGGGTCGAGCGAGTATCCAAGCATTTCATTCAACAGGTCGGGAGAACGTATGGCAAAGTTGAGATGAAAATGGCTGTCATCCCACCATTTCATTGCGGTTGAATATTTCTCTTCTGGTGACAGACCCGGTTCAAACTTGAAACTTCTACTGGAAATTTCGCCATTTTCCATTTTGGCAATGATAATTTTAAGTATTCGCTCCTTGTTCTCTTCCCTCAATTGGACGATTCGAGAATCAAGGCCGGAAGGCCATCGATCCATCCACTTCTCAATCATGTTTCTGGTTGGAAGTTGATGAACCATTTCTCCCCTCAGTTGCCTGAATAAATAAATCATGTCTTCAAAAAAATAAGGTTTAGCTCCTCCGGTCCCATGTCTCGCTGCCAACCAAACCATCTTGATGGGGTTAGTGATAGCAATTTCACCTCTTAAATTTAAGTCTTCAAATTCCCTTCTCGCGTTATTGATATAGTCCAGCAACCTTATTGATGCATAATCCGACCATTTGATAGACTCGAACGTTTTTCGATCAACATATTCCTTTTTATAAAAATCTAGTGCTTCAGGATTTTCTTCAAGAACTCCCATGATCCAGTTTCTAACTTCCTCAAGCGCTTCAATTTCATTTTTTGTTTTTTTCATTATTTTATCTAGATCGGGATTTTCCTGAAGGAGTTGTTTGAGCAGGTGATGTGATTTGAGATCTATGGAGATTTTATCCAATTCTTGGTTGCTTGGAGAGATATCATCACATCTTTTCATAGAAATGGTGGTTGTCTGCAACATGGTTTTCCTGGTTTTCATCCTTGCGAGGGAGCATGATAGAAAATACCCGCACGCAATTCATCAGGACCATAAAATCTAATAAATTTATGTGTGTATGAGGCCGATATGCGTCGTCCCAATAAATAAGAACCTTTGCTGGCTAAAAATATTCCCGAAGGTGAAGAAAATAAATTTTATTTATTCTGTTAGTGATTTTTTTTGGAGGGATATATATGTTTTTCTATACTATTCCATAGGCAAGCATTGCCTTAGCAACTTTAACGAAACCAGCAAGGTTTGCTCCTTTAGTGTAGTCAATTCCTCCACTTTTTTTTCCATAGTCAACACATTGCTGGTGAATGTTATGCATAATCGTTCGCAATTTCTCATCCAGTTCTTCTTCTCTCCATGAAAGACGGATGCTATTTTGAGTCATTTCAAGCCCCGAGACTGAAACGCCTCCAGCATTCGCCGCTTTTCCAGGAGCGAAAATAACATTAGAATTTTTTAAAAATTCAATCGCCTTGTTAGTGGTGGGCATATTGGCCCCCTCAACAAGTGCAATACATCCATTCTTTATAAGCTGGTTCGCGTCCGAAATATCAACTTCATTTTGGGTGGCACAAGGAAACGCCAGATCAGCTTTTATAGCCCAAGGTTTCTTGTCTTTATAAAACGCACATTTAAAGTTTTGAGCAAACTCGGAAAGCCTTCCGCGACGATTGGTTTTTAGATCAATTATGTATTCTAGTTTTTCCTCGTTTAAACCGTTTGGATCATGAATAAAGCCAGAAGAGTCCGAGAGAGTTAAAACTTTTCCTCCTAGACCTATTATTTTCTGAGCAGTAAATTGAGCCACATTGCCTGAACCCGATAAAATACAGCTTTTTCCCTCAATAGAATCATTCTTATATTTTAGTATTTCTTCCATAAAATAAGCGCAACCATAACCTGTTGCCTCTTTTCTTATGAGACTCCCACCAAACTCAATAGACTTCCCAGTCAACGTTCCAGTAAATTCGTTTTGCAATCTCTTATATTGACCAAACATAAAGCTTATTTCTCTTTCCCCAACGCCAATATCTCCTGCTGGGATATCCACGTTTTCACCAATATGCTTTGACAGCTCTATCATAAATGCTTGGCAGAAACGCATGATTTCCCGTTCCGATTTTCCCTTTGGGTTGAAATCTGCTCCGCCTTTTCCAGAACCCATAGGAAGAGTAGTCAGGCTATTTTTGAATGTTTGCTCAAAACCTAAAAACTTGAGAATGCTTAGATTGACTGAAGGATGAAGACGAAGCCCCCCTTTATAGGGACCGATGGCGTTATTAAATTGTATGCGATAACCTCTATTTGTGCGAATGCATCCTTGATCATCTTCCCAACATACTCGAAAAATGATTGTGCGGTCTGGTTCTGTCATCCGTTCAAAAATTTGGTTTTCAATATAATCTGGGTGCTCGTTGACAAAAGGAATAATGTTTTTGGCAACTTCTTCAACTGCCTGATGAAACTCTATCTCACCAGGGTTCCTTTTAATCAATCCATCCATGAATTCTTGTAGGTTTAACTTTTCTCTTTTAGCCATCTGTTTTAATCCATTAGTTAACTGCAAGTTTATAAGGCTAAGGCCTTAAAAAATGGGATACGCGATTCTTCTACCCACACAATACTTTTCGATTATAGACAGGATTATTTTTGAGCTACTAACTAAATATCAAAGCAAGTGTTTTTTAATCCCTTAATATACACAATCTTGATGATTTTTCTTACAGAAGAAGTAATAAA
>CAZMBO010000016.1:4186-30041 GCA_964564655.1 uncultured Nitrospina sp.
TTAATCCCTTAATATACACAATCTTGATGATTTTTCTTACAGAAGAAGTAATAAAATCAAGGTTCTTATTTAGCTTTAAATGAATGGTTTGGGAAGTCCTTCGATCAAAAGCTCATCCTGGAGGTAGTTATATGCCGATTGGGATTTTTAGTTGGGTGGTTTGCCTTTTTTCAATTGGGGTATAGTCTGCGGACTTTACTCCTACATAGATTTGTCTAGGCCGGCCAATTTTAAAGTTTTTGTCTTCTTGTAGTTCCTTCCATTGGGCGATCCATCCTGGTAGGCGCCCCATAGCAAACATTACCGGAAACATATTGACAGGAATATTAAGAGCTTTATAAATGAGGCCGGAATAAAAGTCTACGTTGGGATAAAGTTTTTTCTCGATAAAATAATTTTCTTCTAGAGCGGCTTCCTCCAACTTTATAGCTACCTCCAGAAGCGGTTCGTGAGTGGTAGTTGGATTCAGTAGCTTATGAGCCATGGTTGCGATGATCTTTGATCTGGGATCAAAATTTTTATATACACGGTGCCCAAAACCCATAAGACGAAAAGGATCTTTTGGGTCCTTGGCTTTTTGAACATATTTTTGCACGTTTCCTCCGTCATCGTAAATTGTTTGAAGCATTTCGATGACAGCTTGGTTGGCACCTCCGTGAAGTGGCCCCCAAAGGGCATACATGGCCGCTGATACGGATGCGAAGAGGTTACACATAGAACTGCCAACCAAGCGTGCTGTACTTGTCGAACAGTTTTGTTCATGATCAGCATGAAGAATCAACAGAACTTCCAAAGCTTTTACTGCAATGGGATCGATCTCGTAGTTTTCGCAAGGATTTCCAAACATCATTTTCAGAAAATTTGCGGAATATCCCAACGAGTTGTCAGGGTAAGGCAGAGGTTGTCCGATAGATTTTTTATAACTGTAAGCTGCGATCGTTGGTAGTTTAGCTAAAAGGCGGTGTATGGTGATCTCAATTTCTCGTTCGTTGCGCACACTCAGTTCGTTCTGATAAAACGTTGCTAACGAACCCACAATAGCACTGGCTACTGCCATTGGATGCGGATTATTTGGGAAGCCGTCATATAAACTTTTAATCGATTCATGAATCATTGAATGATGAGTAATATGATACTCAAACTCGTCGAGTTGTTTCTCGGTAGGTAGCTCACCATATATCAATAGATAAGAGGTCTCGATGAAAGAACTTTTTTCTGCTAGTTGTTCGATCGGAATGCCACGATAAAGGAGCACTCCTTTTTCACCGTCAAGAAAGGTAATTGCACTCTTGCAGGAGCCCGTACTTGTGTATCCCGGGTCTAGGGTAATGAGCCCTGTTTGGGAACGCAGGCTCCCAATGTCTATCGCTTTTTCACCAAGGCTTCCTTCTATAACAGAAAACTCATATGTATTTCCCTGGTAGACGAGTTTAGCCGTTTCGTTCATGATTACCTCTCTGTTACCAATTTGTTCTTTATCTCTACAATCTAGATACTGCTCTTTACAAAAAAATTCCCAAATTAAAAAAATACTCGCAGAATCGGCTGATTTCCTGCCCTGTAGTTTTATGGATTAGCAGCCACTTGGTAGCCTAAGTTTTGCTTGTACTATTAGTTACCTATGGCTCTCTCACTCCTTTTTGTCTCGGAATTTTTTTACTTTTTTTTTAAAATATCTATTGTTAATTGATTTGACGGGCCTATATTTATTTTCAAGAGCACAAATCGTATGGGAGATTACTGCCATGAGAATATTCACTTTTTGCATCGCGCTATTATTAACTATGTTCGTAATGTTCTCCCCTGTTTTAGTTTTTGGTCAGGAGAAGAAATACGGGATATCCGCAGAGCTGGCCGCTGATCTTATTCATGCAGTGATTGAAGCGGGCCGAATTACCTATTCTGAGGATATTACGGAACATTTGACTGAGCAAAATATTCTTGCCGCTACAGAAAATTGGAGACAGGAAAATACTCTGCCTTTACCCGCGCAGTTTCTTGCTATGTCTTCGCAACTCTCCAGTTCTCATGGCATCGGTATGAAGTACCGACTAATGAGCCTGTGGCCCATCAACACAAAAAATCTGCCTCGAAATGCTAGTGAAAAGCTGGGATTAGAAGAAGTCATTAAGAACCCTAATAAACCATTTACATGGATTGTACGTCGAGATGGACGGTGGTACTTTGAAGCCATCTATCCTGATAAAGCGGTTTCAAACACCTGTGTTTCGTGCCACAACTTACATCCGAAAAGCTTGAAAACAGACTTTAAAAAAGGAGATGTGTTGGGAGGAATCCTTATCGACCTGCCGTTGGCAAAAAGATCTGAAAAAAATGTTGATGAAAAATTTTACCTGCAACCAGAGGTCGTGGCCGATTACATTCACTCTGTCTTAGAATCCGACAGAACGATCTACGCAAGACACATCGTCGACCGCCTTGTCAACGCAAATATTCTCACGGTGAATGAGAATTGGATAGGCAGTGAATCCATAATGCTACCTGCACAATTCTTATTAAATATGGCGGATGTAATACAAGGCAGTGGATTGGGTTTAAGTTTCTGGCTTATCAGCAATTTCCCAATCAATATGCAGAATAGGCCTGCCAATGAATTTGAGGCGCATGGGTTGGAAAATGTAGAAGTTCATCCAATTCGCCCTTTTGCTCAGCTAACTCAGGTCGGCAGGAAAAAATATTTTCAAGCTGTCTATGCTGATATTGCTACTAACCCCAGTTGCGTGAATTGTCATAATAATCATCCAAATAGCATTAAAAGGGATTTCAAATTAGGCGATGTAATGGGTGGAATTACTCTTAATTTCCCAGTAAGGCAACAGTGATGATAACCGTGTTCCAGACTCAAATAAAATATCTCAAATTTAGTGGACATTTGCCCTGACAAGCATATATTTAGATATAGATAGTAATTAAATTACTTCCCATTCTCTGAAAAGGGGGTATGCAATGGAAAATCCACCATTCTACTTTTAGAAGTTCCCATCCATTAAGCTTTCATTGCAGGACAATAATAAAACCAATATTAAGGGGGTATCGTTATGGAATGGTATGCCTTTGGAGTAGACAAGATATTGATGTTTCTTTTAGCCGGAACTTCATTTCTGGCAATTATTTTGACAATTATGTTTGGAATATCGCTTGTTGAGAAAGGACCGAGCAAGTACATAGAAATGAATTGACCTCGTTATTGTTTATGAAGGATCACGCATATGAAAGAACCATTAAGTTTATTGCAATTTTGCCTAAAGAAAATACAGCGCTCAAGAAACTTTAGAGAATTAAGCAATACGATAGTTTCTATAAGGCAAAAGAAAGAGAAACTTTCCCGTTCTGATAAGTTGCTCTTATTTAGGGAAATAAACAAAAAAATCGGAAGTTATGGGTATTAGAATCTCAATACCTATTCAGGAGGTTCTTATAATGCAAAATCTGGTTGAAGGGGACTCTGTTTCATCGCGGTAGTGGATTCGAGATGGACAAAGTCCTGAGACGGCAGACGGCCATAAAACTACCACCTTCCACCAACCGGGCATTGTAATAAGAGCTGACCTTTAATGGAATATAGAGGGTTGTGTAGCAATAGCTAATCCTCGGTCTGAAACATTAACGAAAGGAGGCTGCCCGAAAATAATTGCTGGCATATTGGAAGCAAAGCGAAAGATATTGCAATTTAATTTAAGGAGGCTGTTATGGGAGCTGAGAATCCACCTGTGCATTGATTCACATAAGACAAATTCAATCTTTATTCCGATATAAGTTGGAATACACCCGATCTTGACCGAATGACTTAAAAGACGGGTAAATAAAAGAGAATAAAAGCCCCACAACCCTGCAACGGGGTTGATGGGGCTTTTTGATTATTGGAAATTAAGGTTTGCAAGTTTAGAATGCTATCGCATTAACGACTTGGCAACTTTTATCATATGGGGAGGTTACAATGAAACAACCATTATTCAAGTCTATATTCATAAACCTATTAAGTTTTGCAGTAATTGGCTTAATGGTGTCCCCTGCCATAAGTGGCGGACCCGCCGATGGCTATACGATTCATGTCCAGGCACCCCCATATGATGACTGATGGCACCGTGGGTGGCTCATTCCACCATTAAGGTAAAACTACACACCTGTATCGCAACTACCATAATCGATAAAGATTGATTAATTATTCCTACTTTTCTTAGCTATTGGCGTGATTTTTTTATAAGTCTTAGGCTTGCTATTCATCTGTTTTTGAATATATTACAGTTATGGATCCGGAAAAAGTAAATTACCATTATACGGATGACCTCAAGACAGATCCTTTGCCTACTGGAACACGAGTTTTAGTTGCAGGTGCCAATGGTTATGTGGCGCATCGCCTAATCCCTGAACTAATATTCCGAGGTTACATGGTGCGCTGTATGTATCGGAATAGAAGTTGTCCTCCTATTTTATCTCATCCTAATATCGAAGTGGTCTATGCAGATTGTTTAAATGAAGAGGAGCTTCACTTGGCTATGGAAAAAGTTGAGTACGCATATTACTTAATTCATAGTATGAGAGAAAAGAATAATGAGTTTATGCAAAAGGATAAAATGGCGGCTAAAAACTTTCGCGAGGCTGCGAAACGTTATGGAGTAAAAAGGATAATTTACCTTGGGGGATTAGGAGAAAAAAACGATAAAATGTCACCCCACTTACAAAGCCGTAGGGAAGTAGGTCAAATCTTATCACAGGGACAGGTGCCTGTTATCCGCATTCGTGCAGCAATTATAATAGGCACAGGGAGTGCTTCGTATGAACTTATGAAGGCTTTGATTTTGAATAATCGTTTCATTCCATTTTTGCCTGAGTTTAACTCCCAATGCCAACCAATTGCTATAAGAGATGTTATTAAATACCTAATCGGGATCTTGGAAACACCAGATCTGGAACCCTCTGTCTATTCGATTGGTTGCCATGACATTTTAACTTACAAGGAAATGATCATTAGATTTGCAAAAATACTCAATCGGAAAGTGCGCTTTGTTGATGTTTCCTGGATTCCATTTTCGGTTAAATGGATGTGTAGGATATATGCGTATTGGCTGCATTGTTTTATTTCTATCCCTATAAATATTACTTCCTTATTATTAAACAGTCTGAAAACGGATGTGATTTGCACGGATAATAAAATCACTTCGATTCTTCCCTTTGAGCCTGTTGATTTTCATACTGCTGTTAAATGGGCTCAGGAAAAAGAAAAAAAATCGATGGTTTTTTCTCATTGGAGTGATGTCAGCCCAGAAAACATGGCAACACTTCTTCCTTTATGCGAATTTGAATCTTCTGATTTTATTATTGAAGAGCACGATGTTCTCATTCCCGCAACACCTAAAAATATATTTCCACAAATTTGCAAGATTGGTGGTCAATATGGATGGAATCACGCAAATTTTCTTTGGAAAATTCGTGGTTGGTTGGACAGGTTTTTAGGTGGTGTGGGTCTGCATCGTGGCAGAAGAGATTTGTCTAACTTAAGGGTCGGCGATTCTGTTGACTTCTGGCGAGTGGAAAAATTGGAGCCGAATCAGGAGTTGCTATTACGAGCTGAAATGATCACCCCAGGTTTATCTTGGTTACAGTTCCAACTTAATCCAGAAACTGAAAACACTACCCGACTGACTTTGCGGGCGCACTTCATACCAAAACCTTTTTTTGGGAATATTTATTGGATGGCTCTTTCCAAATTTCATTCTTATATTTTTAAGGGGATGTTGGAACATTTCAAAAAACGAAGCATATATGCTCAGAAAAATAATTTGTCCTTGATTGTGTTTAACGTGTAAATACATAAGTTAAATAAAAATATTAGGAATGCATTTCAACAGCAGAACATTTTTAGCTCTTTGCTCCCTCAATTTTCGATCGTTTACGAGGTTTGCTGTTATTAATTGCTCAAAACTTACGTTTTCACAGTGACACACCCAAAATGTTATTGATTTGTAATAGATTTTGTTTAAAAGATTAAATAAGGCATTCGTTTATAATAGTTGCAGAAACTTAAATTTATTGAAGAGACGAAAATGATTGTAGGGATCCCAAAAGAGATTAAAAGCGATGAATATAGGGTTTCCATGACCCCAGCAGGTGTGCATGAACTGGTGGAAAACGGCCATAAAGTTCTTGTAGAAAATAAAGCTGGGGAAGGGAGCGGCATTCTTGATAAAGACTATCTTGATCAGGGCGCTGAAGTTGTTTCCAGGGACGAGGTGTTTTCCCAGGCCGAAATGATTGTTAAAGTCAAAGAGCCGATTGCCGAAGAATATCCTCTGCTACGCGAAGGGCAAATTCTATATACCTACTTACACCTTGCTCCGGCACCTGAACTAACCCAGATACTGCTTGATCAAAAAGTAATTGGTATTGCCTACGAAACAGTGCAACTCACAGATGGATCGTTACCATTACTTATTCCTATGAGCGAAGTGGCTGGAAGGATGGCTGTGCATGAAGGTGCAAAATATCTAGAGAGAGAAAATGGAGGAAGAGGTATTTTGCTTGGTGGTGTACCCGGTGTTGATCCAGGACATGTAGTTATCGTCGGTGGTGGTATTGTGGGTGCCAATGCAGCAAAAATGGCGATAGGAACGGGTGCCTCTGTAACCTTACTAGATATCAATCTTCCACGACTGCGTTATCTCGATGATATTCATGGAAGTCGTTTAAAAACCTTGATGTCGAATAAATTTAATTTAATCGAATCCTTAAGGACAGCTGATCTTGTTATCGGTGCAGTGCTTATTCCAGGTGCACGTGCGCCGCGACTTATTACCCGAGATATGTTGAAGGAAATGCAGCATGGGGCAGTGATTGTAGATGTAGGGATTGATCAGGGCGGCATGCTCGAAACTTCTCGTCCCACCACACACAGTGATCCGATCTTCGAGGTGGAAGGTGTTGTGCATTATTGTGTAGCCAATATGCCAGGTGCTTTGGCTAGAACGTCTACGTTCGCACTTACAAATGCAACATTTCCTTATGCATTAAAACTTGCCAACGAAGGTTATAAAAAAGCCTTGTCTAATGAACCCGCTTTACGCAGCGGACTCAATATATGTCTAGGTTCTATCACCCATCAAGCCGTGGCAATGTCACTGGGTAAGGAATTTGTAGAGCCTGAAAAACTCTTGTAAACATGCAGTAAAATTCGATTCAGGAGAAACATTGCCGAGGCAGAACACCTATGTAGACCTTATTTCCCTCTTTTACCCAATCCTGTCTTGAAGAATTTCCACGAGGCCACTTAAGCCACTTTCTTTTATTTCTTGCTCAGTAATGACGGTAGCTGAGCCAGCTTGTTTTTCTACCGTAGTTTTTAATCTACTTACTTGAATTGTGATGGGTTGTAATACTTCAACCTCATCAGCAAATGTTAGATCTTGAGAAAAGAAGATAGAAAGTGAACTTAAGAATAGGAGGTAGGGATAATATTTTCACTATTCATGCTTGGACTCCTTTTATTGAAACCTAGTATCTCTATAAACCATTACTGGGATCGAAGTGATGCAAATAATTTGATGCAAAAGAATAAAATCAAACATCTCGCTGTAACCGATCAAAAAAAAATGGTAGGGATTTTAACTCCCAACGATATGTTGTGGTAGGGATTTTCACTCTCTGGGTGGAAAACGAAACCAACCAACAAATTAGATGGAATGAAAAACTGCAAGCTGAAGAGTTTGCCCGCATGGTTCGGGACCCTCGTAGCCGTGCGGTTTTTATGGCCCTTACCGACCAAGTCTTCAGACTTAGCAAAGATTCAGCCGTATTAAAACAATTCATCCACATTTTAAATGAACATGGCGTCCCTTCTTTTTTTGGAAGCTCTGATCAGGTAATGCTAAAGGCTTTAAAGTTTTTCGGACCACTGATACCCAGGTTTCTTTCTCCACCTATTGTCTGGGCCATTCTTACTGTTATGCGTTATAAAACCAGAAATGGTTTTTAGGTTGGAAAAAGGTTGTCAGCTAACATTTGTTTCGGATTTAGAAGAATGAGTCTAAAAACTAAAATCCAATTGATCATTTCACACTCTAATCCATAAGGCCTGGTTAAAAAATTTTTGGTCCCAAATTTTAAACTCCTGATTAACTCATATGCTCAGTAAGGTAATTTTCAATTCCAATATCTTTGATACGCCGGAACTGGGCTTCAAGCCAATTACATTGTTTTTCAGACTCTTCAAGTATATCGTCCAACAGTTCTTTAGTTCCAAAATCATTTTTGGCGACACACAGTTCTATATAGCCCTTCATATTATCAACGTGCTTACACTCAAAATCATACTGGTCTTTTAGATGTTTGTGGCAAGAACTACCCACTTCAATCGCATCGATCTGGTTCATGTCCGGTTTGCCATCAAAATAAAGAATACGTTGGATAATTTCTTCGGCGTGATGTAACTCCAGGGAGGCATTTTCTTTGGTATAGTGAGCAAGTTTCTCGTATCCCCAGTTCTCCTGCATATGCTGGTGAGCAAAATACAATCTATGGGCAGTAAGTTCAGCGGTTAGCATTTTGCTAAGCATCTCTAAAATATCAATATCACCTTTCATGAGATTTCTCCTTAATTTAAGTTTTACCGTAGATTTTAAAACACTGTTTCTTAGAAAATATGTTCCTTGCTAAACGAGTTAAACTTAACTTAAGCCCTATAGTTAAGACACTAATCAAACAAAAATATTCCTTCATTTTAAAAAATCTTTAATTTAAGCGGTCATATTTCCTCATGCTTAGCCCTTTGTTGCTCTAGCTCACGCAAGTATTCAACATCTCGAATGTTAAAATTATTTCATGTTGAGTTAATTGAAAATTAATTATTTATTAACGTGTTATTCAGGTTTGTGGTCTGAAACCCTGTAAAAAATCTCATTTCTCATGTTTAGGCACCTCTTACTTACTATCTTTTCCATGGATTATCATAGAACCGCTCGTTTCCATTGACGCCATCTTTTAAGGAGTCCTTGAACACAATGTCCCAGCGTCCATCTTCGTCAAAATCAAAAGCGTAGAACAGTGGATTAAGATCCGTGATATATAAAAAACGATCCTTTTCATAATCAATAAAAAATATTCGGTTCATCGGACTATTACTTAAAATTATTCCAGGAGATTCCTTAGAAAAATAAGAATTAATAACAACTCTCAAAGTATAATAATCGGCTCGTCCATTGTGGTTTAGGTCAAAACCTACCCACAACATTCCAGATGGTGTTAAATCCCAACCTATCCCGGTATGGATTTTGGGTTCAAGGACGGGTCTATGGTTTCCCAAGGCAGGGGAGGTCGCGATAAATATAAAGACCATCAAAATTAAGGCAGAATTAATAAGGCGTTTCATTTGCTACACCCCCTTTCCAGTTTAAGGGGGTCTGTACCCCCCGTGAAAAGGAACCATAAAACTAAAAACTGCATTCATATTTAAATTGTCCTTTATGAAAATTTCACACATTTCTCATTTGTATCTCCCTCATATAAATAATATGTGATCTAATATGGGACTTGGCAAGTTTGCAAACCTCCAGAGTCATAATTATGTAGGTATAAAAAATTATATTGTTTTGATTTCGAGAATCAAATTCTAAGAGATCGATCCCCCCAGTTAAATTGCTCATCCCCCTCGTCGCATACCCTTGCCTCAGTCGAGGTATTTACTAATATTTTGGATGAAATTATCATTTTTAAGATCTATTAGTATGAAGTGGTTATACAAAAACATTCAACTCACAAAAGCACATCAGGCTTCACGCTAGGAGATATATGGGGGTTCCCAGTTCGTAGTGCATCGAAAGTGGCGAGACCGAGCTAGCATTCGCAGGAGGGAAAAGTTCTTTGTAATTGCGTCCGCGACACTATCTTGCTCATGAAAGAAACTGATGATGTGATAGAAAAATACGGCGGGTGGCCCGAAGCATTTGCAAAATAAGTTGTGGATAAATCCCTATTGATTAGACGATGGTCGTTCTGATTTAGATTAAGTTCGTTTTGGATTAGATTGGAATTTATGATGGATATAACAGTATGGATGTTGATTGGCTTTATATTTGCAGTTTACGCAGTAACAGCAAATGACAGTATCCAGACATTGGGTACTTACATATCATCTAATAGAGATGTTAAGTGGTATTGGATGTTTGTATTTATGGGTTCAATTTTTGTGGCAACCATGTCACATGGTTTTAGTTCTGGTGATCCTGCCTTTGGAAGATTAACCAAATTCACATATACAGAACCACAATGGTATCACGCGTTAGCTCCATTGGTTCTTGTCTTTTTAACCAGATTTAAAATACCAGTATCGACCACATTCTTGGTGTTATCAGTATTTGCATCAAGTGTGGTTATGGAAAAAATGTTAGTTAAGAGTTTTCTTGGTTATGCAGTATCTTTTGTTTTTGCGTTTGGTGCATGGTACTTAATAAGTAAATATATATTAAATGAGGGAGAGAAGGGTGCTGATCGTCATAACAATCACTGGAGAGCAGCTCAATGGATTACTACTGGTTGGTTATGGTCAACATGGTTAAAACATGATGTGGCAAATATTATGGTGTTTTTGCCAAGATACTATCCAACGGGAGATATGTTTTTTGAGTTATTTGTTATTGGTTTAATGTTGGCCGGCCTTGCATTTATGTTCTGGGAGCGTGGCGGGAAAATCCAAGAGATTGTATTATCCAAGACAAATACTAGATATGTTCGATCAGCAACATTGATTGATTTCGTATATTGTTTTGTTTTATATCTCTTCAAAGAGATAAATAATATTCCAATGAGTACGACATTTATATTTATGGGGATGTTGGCTGGTAGAGAAATTGGTATTTGGGTGGAATCTGGCAAAAGCCAAACATATACATCTGAACATAAGAAGGCAATCTTTCCAATGTTATATGTGGATTTCCTCCGGTTAATTTTAGGATTAGCTGTTTCTGTATCTTTTGCGTATGGAACTTTGGTGTGGGTTGAATATACCACCTAAAATCACAGCAGGGATACTAATTGCACTACTGTTGTTAATATTTTATTGTGTGGAAACATCCAACACGCAAAAGTATATCAGGCTTCACTCTGATCTTTCTCAGTAAAAGTGGGCACCAATAGTTTTTGAGGTGGCACTGGAGAAAGAGGAGAGGATGCGGTTTAGGCGGCCAAATTTTGTTCCTTGATTTTTTGGGACCATAAAGCTCATATCAACTTACTGTAGAATCAAAATGCTGGGTGATATATTTTTCTCCTTCATCACAGAAAAAAGTTAATACGTTTTTAATTTTGTTGTTTTTAAGTCGCTGAGCAGCTAGAAAATTAGCTCCTGAGCTAGGCCCCACAAAAGTACCATAAGTCTTAGCCAGCATTTTCATGCAATTAACAGCATCGATACTATTAATCTGAACGATTCCATCTACTTCTTTTTTATGTCTCTTATAGATTTCTGGGACAAATCCATCTGAGATCCCTTCAATGAGATGATCGCTAACTTCATGACAGGAAATTGTTGCGGATTCCGAAGGTTCCATTGCAAAAACTTGCAAATCCGGATTATGATATTCTCTCAGGGTCTGGGCCACACCGATCAATGTGCCTCCGGTGCCTACTCCTTGAACAATTGCATCAACGGTTAGATCTTTGGAAAGTTGGTCTATGATTTCTTGTCCGAGCCACTTAGCATTTTCCTCCACATTCCATTCACTCTCGAATTGACTAGGAGTCCAATATTCTTTTTCTTTTCCAAGTTTTCTGGCAAACTCACAAGCTTCATTAACTTGGAAATGTCCCATTAATTTAACTGTCGCTCCAAAAGCTTTAGAAATAGCGACTCGTTCGTTGGTATACCCTTCAGGCATGACGACCAACATTTTGTATCCCTTTGCTGCGGCCACCAGGGAAAGAGCATTACCCGTATTACCGCTTGAAGCTTCAACAATGGTCATGCCCTTTTTCAGCAAACCTTCTTTTTCGGCACGCTCCACCATGTATTTAGCCAAACGCGCTTTAATAGAACCAGAAGGGTTTAGGTACTCACATTTGATAAAAATACCATCAAGGCATAATAATGGTGTGTTGCCGATAGCTTCCAGAATAGTCTTTCCAATGCTCTGCATCTCTAAAATTCCCTTAATATTGTTGTCTATTAGTATATTTTTTCTTAGTTGTAACAAACATTTTATACCCACCCCTACAAATAGGACAAAACTTCACAAAATCATTTAGGAAAAGGATATCTTTCGAATTTGATAAATTTTTCATGAACATTTAGATATGTTTCCTTTCTTAGCTTAATCACGTCGGTTTTAACAATACATTAACTTAAAACAGATTATAATGGTTAGGTAGGAAGGTGGTTTTTCTATAGGAGTTACTTATGAAAGCCTTGGTTTTGGATATCTTTCGTGATGAATGGGAAATCACAAAAGGAATGAATCTAGTGGATGTACCAGAACCTAAGCTCGATGAAAGTTTGTGCCCTGCCGACTCCAACAAGTGCATTATCAAACCTCTTTATACTGGATTTTGCGGCTCGGATAAGAGCATCTGGTTTCGTCATTCGTTTAAGGAGATGATTTTTGACTCGCGGGATCAGGAATGTAAAAAATATAGAATTTGCGGGCACGAACTTTTAGGAGAAATTGTCGAAGTAGGTTCTTATTCCCAAAGTCATTACGGGTACAAACCAGGCGATGTCGTGTCTACAGAGTCCCATATTTTCTGTGGTCGGTGCCACCAATGCAAGATTGGTGAGGCACATGTTTGTTCCGATCATCTCATCATAGGTATTTCCACCGATGGCTGTTTTGCCGAACAGATCAAACTTCCCGCTAAAGAATTGTGGCGAACCGACCTGGATAAAATTCGCCCAGAAGTCGCCGCTATTCAGGAACCTTTGGGAAATGCGGTGCATGCCTGTAGTCGAGTGGACCTGCGTGGCCAAACCGTGGCAGTATTTGGGTGTGGAACTATCGGGCTCTTCACTATTCTAGTTGCTCGCGCTATGGGAGCATCGACCATCATTGGTGTTGATCCCGGAAAAACCAATCTGAAAATGGCAGAAGAGCTTGGTGCAGACTCAACATTAGAAGTTACCACTGACTCGATGATCAAATCCGGTCCTTCACCAGACTTTGAAATCGTCAAAGAAATTAAGCAGCAATGTTTTGGCGAAGGTGTCGATGTTGTTTTTGAAATGTCTGGAAGCAACCAAGCGTTAAATACGGCAATTTCTTCTACCCGCGCTGGGGGTGACATAATTTTGTTCGGCCTTTCCTCTGGTGACTATACCCTAACAAACTTTCAAGACATTATCCTCTATGGGAAATCCATGCACAGTGTCGTCGGTCGCAAAGTTTTCCAAACCTGGTACATTGCCAGCAATTTGCTGATGTCGAAAGGCCATTCTTTACAAGATAAAATTTATGATGTAATCCTGAATCGAGGGAAAAACACGATTTTACCCTTCAAGAATTTCGATAAAACACAATTTGAAGAAGCCATCACCTTGCACCCCAAAATTGTTTTGAGATATGACTGATAAAATTACAGATGGTTTTTATGCACAGCTTTGCTCTGAATTGGCAACAATTCATAGTTCCGGCCTGTATAAAGATGAACGCATATTGTTATCTCCCCAAGGAGTACATCTTGCCACTTCCCAGAAAGGAAACGTTCTAAATTTTTGCACTAACAATTATCTTGGATTAGCTAATCATCCGGAAATTCTCAGCTCAGCTCACAAGGCGCTAGAGCAATATGGCTACGGTATGGCTTCAGTGCGGTTTATCTGTGGAACACAGGAAATTCATAAGCAACTGGAACAAAAAATTTCAGAATTTCTAAAAATGGAAGATACTATTCTCTACTCTTCCTGTTATGACGCTAATAGCGGGCTTTTCGAGACTTTACTTACAGATAAAGACGCTGTGATTAGTGACAGGTTAAACCATGCCAGCATCATTGATGGGATACGCCTTTGTAAAGCCACCCGATTTCGTTACAACCACGCTGATATGGATGGTCTGGAAACTCAGTTACAAAGGGCACAAGAATACAGACATCGAATCATTGCCACTGATGGTGTATTCAGCATGGATGGTGACGTCGCTCCACTAAAAGAAATTTGTGATCTTGCAGATCGTTATAATTCAAAGGTCATGGTCGACGATTCCCATGCCACAGGTTTTTTTGGCAATAGTGGCCGCGGAAGCATTGAATATCAAAATGTTATGCAACGCGTTGACATCATCACTTCAACCTTTGGTAAAGCGCTTGGGGGAGCCTCTGGCGGGTTTTGTAGTGGACGCAAAGAAGTTATCGACCTTTTGCGACAACGGTCACGCCCTTATCTATTTTCCAACAGCTTATCACCGGTTATTACGGCTACTACACTTAAAGCTATTGACCTTATTTCAAACTCACTAGAATTAATAAACAAACTTAGAGAAAATGTTAAATATTTTCGTTCAAAAATTTCCAAAGCAGGATTCGAAATCAGGCACGGCGACCATCCTATTATTCCTATAATGATTGGTGATGCATCGACAGCAAAAAACATGGCTGATCGCTTACTGAAGGAAGGCATCTATGTAATAAGCTTTAGCTATCCCGTTGTTCCTAAAAATACATCTCGTATCCGCATACAGGTTTCCGCTGCCCATGAAATCGCTGACCTTAATCAGGCAGTACTCGCTTTTAAGAAGATTCAGGACTTATACCCATGAAAATTTTTTAACTATTTTGATGTGACCTGCCCCTGTTAGTTGTACCACTTTTTAATTGAACCACTTAATTTTTCTTAAGAGACCTCAGATGGAAATGGTGGCGGAATTTTTTCAAAAGAGTAAAATATAAATATGGTAACCGAAACCGTAATTATCAAAGGGCATATAATTGACTCCCTTATCTTTGCGAAAGTTCTCGATACTATTCTTCAAGGCGGTGGAACTTTCGATATAAGCAAGATAGATGTGGGAACAAGGCGCGAAGATCCGACTATAGCTAAGATCTCCATTCAAGCGAAATCGCCGGCCCTTCTCGAAAAAATTCTCCAGACAATTCAGCCTCATGGTGCGGTGGTAGAGAGAATATCAGACTGTGGCACCATGATCGCTCCTCAAGACGGGGTTCTCCCAGATTCTTTTTATTCCACTTCACATCTCCCAACCCAAATTCGATTAAAAGGACAATGGATTGATGTCGAAGCGATTGAAATGGATTTAGCAATACGTGTTCGGTTTGACCCCCTGCAAGCACAGGCAATACCGATGGCTAACGTGAAAAAAGGAGACTGTATCGTAACAGGAAGGGCTGGTATTCACGTGTTTCCTTTAGAGCGACCCAAAAGTCGTGATGTCTTTTCGTTCATGAAAGCAGGAGTCTCTTCTGAAAGGCCGTACAAACATATTATTGCTGATATCGCTAAGCGTATGTGGCTGATTCGGGAGAATCGACAAAAGAACTTGACCCACGGCTCGAAAGACTTCAATCATAATATTGGAACTAAAGTACTTTTTGTCGGTGGCCCTGCTATTGTGCATTCGGGAGGCCGAGATGTTCTTTCTTGGCTCATTGATGAAGGCTTTATTCATGTGTTGTTTAGTGGGAATGCACTTCCCGCACATGATATGGAAGCTAGTTTATTCGGCACTTCACTGGGGTTTGGATTGAGCGCAGGTTGCTCAGCTCCTCACGGACATGAACATCATCTCCATACTATCAATAAAGTTCGTGGGTTGGGTGGTATTAGACAGGCTGTTGAATCGGGAATAATTAAAGACGGCATTATGGCTTCCTGTATACGTCAGAACGTGGATATGGTGTTAGCCGGTAGTATTCGAGATGATGGTCCTTTGCCAGACGTGATTACTGATACTATAAAAGCCCAGGGTGCTATGAGAGCTACACTTTCGGATGTAGGGCTTGCGCTAATGGTTGCAACCACGTTACATTCCATTGCCACTGGTAATTGTTTGCCGGCAAAAGTTCCTTCCGTATGCGTTGATATTAACCCAGCTGTTCCGACAAAACTAAGTGATCGTGGAAGTTTTCAGGCAGTTGGGCTCGTAATGGATTCATCATCCTTTCTAAAAGAACTGGCACGAGAGCTCAACTGGTCTGGGTAAAAAATATGGCTAGATTGCTGGTTTGCCCGCCTGACTACTATGGTATTGAATATGAGATCAATCCATGGATGCGCATATCTAATGCTGCTGACTTAGAAAGAAGTAAGGCTCAGTGGCTGAATCTCATGCAGACGCTAGAAAACTCTGGCGCCGAATTGGAAAAAATGACCCCCATAAGCGGTCTTCCAGACTTGGTATTCACTGCCAATGCGGGATTGACCCATGATGGCAAAACGGTTGTTAGTCGATTTCGGCAATCAGAACGTCAACGAGAGGAAGAATATTTTAAACAGTGGTTTGTTGAACATGGCTATTCGGTTGTTCCATTAGGAATTGAGAGTTATTTTGAAGGAGCGGGAGATTTATTGGGGTTTACCGATATTTGGTTTGGAGGCTATCGGCAACGGAGCGATATTGAAGCTTACACCGCACTGAGCAAAATTTACGACAAAGAAATCTTGCCGTTAGAACTTGTTAACAATAAGTTTTATCACTTGGACACCTGTTTTTGTCCGCTAAGTGGCGGTGAACTCCTTTATTACCCGGAAGCTTTCGACTCTTATGCCCAGGAAACTATTTCCGGTTATATCTCCGAGGATCGTCAACTCGTTGTTCCTCAAGATGATGCGGAACGGTTTGCCTGCAATGCCGTTTGCATTGATCGACATGTTATGCTGCCAGCCGGTTGCCATAGAACGATGGATTTACTCAAACATCACGGCTATATGCCTCACCCTGTCGAACTCGACGAATTTATCAAATCTGGGGGTTCGGCGAAATGCCTTACCCTTGCATTAGATTAATGAACAGATGTAATAACCAAAACACTCCAATTTTAACAAGTGTAAAGAAATCCAGGTTTATGAATTCATTTTTCAAACTGTTTTAACCCGAGATTGCCATACCGGTGATAAGTATAGGTAATACATTGTTCATTAAATTGTTCTAGCATCAAAAACCTGCCTTCCACTAGAGGCTTGGAGCAAATAACAGGAAGGTTAACTTGAATTGCCGCTTTATGAATTTTATCAGGAATATTTTTGGGATGGATATAAGCCAGCCGGTTTATTTGATTTTTTAGGATTCTGGCATAAAGTTTTTCGTCATTTTCAAACTTTAAGAAAAAGTTATTTTGGATTGGTTGTAAAAAATGAGATTTTAAAAAGGAAATGGTTTTGTTTTCCAGTATCTGTTCTGGAATAATGCTGACAGTTATTTTGTTTCCAGCAATCAACCCGGCAAATAATCGCAAAAGAATGTCAGAAACAGAATCCCCCGGACAAACCCTGATTGTACATTCCCCTGCCTTGCGATAACGAAAAATATTTTTTTGCCCAATCACCTTTTGTGATTTTGAAGATGAATGTTTTTTTGAAAAATAATTTATATGTTGGTAGTAACAACTTTTTATTCCCTGAAGGACCCTCTGGATTTCGCCTGCAAGCTCAGAGAATGACCTTTCTCTGCCCCAGTCAATTTTCTGCCACGATGCGAGCAATGGACCTATTGGTGAAGAGGACAAGCTTAAGTGATCAGTGGATTGTGCAAAACTTTCTTCCTCTTCAAATTTCATAAACTGAAGTATGTAGTTGATGCCTCCTGCTTTTCCTCCTATTCCACGACGAGAATTCTTTACTCCGCCGAAAGGTTGCCGACCAACAATGGCGCCTGTAGTCTTATTATTCACGTATAAATTGCCAGCTTGAACCGTTTCGAGAAAATAATTGATTTCTCCCTCATCCAGACTTTGCAAGCCTGCTGTTAACCCATATTCCGTTTGATTAGCCAAATGACAGGCATGTTCCAAATCATTTGCCTCCATGACCCCTAAGACGGGACCAAAGAATTCATTTAAATGGGTAAAACTGCCAGGTTGAACATTCCACTTCACGCCTGGACTCCACAAGTTGTCCAGCCTATATTTTTCGGGTTTGAGTAGCCATTTTTCTTCAGGTTCTAACTCGGTTAATGCTCTTAGCAGTTCCTTTTTGGGAGATGTGATGAGCGGGGTAATTTTATTTTCAGGGTGGAATTGCAATTCTCCTACAGGAAGACTTTCAACGGCATCTTTCAACTGGCGTTTGAATTTTGCATCATAAAATACCTCCTTGGTCAATATGGCGATAGAAGCAGCAGAACATTTTTGTCCATTGTAACCAAAGGCGGATTCAACAAGATGTTTGATAGCCAGTTCTTTATCGGCCGTATCGGTGATAATAAAAGTATTTTTTCCACTTGTTTCACCAGAAAAATCAAGATCCGGTCTACCCATTACAATTTTATCAGCTGTTCTTGCGCTGCCGGTAAAAACAACTTGGTCGATCATTGGACTTTGGGTTAGGAATTGAGCATCTTTGTCTTCGCATGGAACAAATTGCAGCGATGAAGCAGGAACACCTGCTTTCCAAAATAACTTTATAACCTCCCAGGTGGATAGCAAAGAATAGGGAGAAGGTTTGATAATAACCCGGTTTCCTGTTGCCAGTGCTGCGACGGTGCCTCCCGTTGGAATGGCTACAGGAAAATTCCATGGAGCAATGACTAGCACAACGCCCTTTTTATGGAAACTGATTTCCGGGTAATGGTCACGGAAATATTTTAATGCGCTTGGATAGTATCGTGTAAAGTCAATAGCTTCCGATACTTCCGCATCTAGATCAGCGACTCCCTTGGCCACGTTTTTCATCGCGCAATTAATCAATGAAGCACGATTGTTTTGGATTTCCATGGCTACGGCCGTTAAAGTTTTTCGACGGAGATTTTCATCTTCGTCCCATTGAGTAATATCTGAATCACAACTGAAACGGATAGCATTGGCTATATCTGCTGAATTTGCTGCTGGAAACCGGGCTAAGATCCGATCTTTATGGGTCAGGTCCCGACATGGTAATAAACGCCTTTTCTCACTTATGTTTTTCCCGGCAATTTTCAAAGGAATCACCTCTGAGACATTTTCCTGACAACCATGTTTGCTTAATAGCTCTTTTTTTAACCATACTTGGTTAGCAGGCAGCGAAAAATTTGTTGGACTATCAGGAATAAAATTTTCAATGCTATTTTCTTTATCAGAAAGAAAATTCTGATTTACCGTTCTATCTTGTTTATCTCGTGGAAAAGGAGATTTTAAATTTGGCACATGATCCAAAGCGCATAGGAACTTTTTGCTCTCTTCATTCCATACATCTGTTCCAACATTTAGGTTGAAAGAATGGCTCAAAAAATTTTCTTTTTCGGTGTTTTCCATTAAACGTCGCACCAAATACGCAATAGCATTTAGGAACTCTTCTTTACTTGAGACGGGCGAATAGGTGAGTACTGGGCCTAGTAGTTTTTGGACGCTTCGCCTTGTATGGTTTGCGATTCCTTCCAACATTTCAAAATCAAAGTTTGCGGGGTCAAGTTTTCTGATTGATTGAAGTGCTTTGGAGAATGCAATTTCAAAAATGTTATGGCTACCGATCCCGATTTTGACAGCTTTCAGGTTTTCATGTTGAAAAGCATAAGCTACCATTCGTTTAAAATTAGCGTCCGTTTCAATTTTGGTAAAGTACGGAGCCTGCTCCCATCCATTCAAGGAAGCAATACACTTTTCCATTTCCATATTAGCGCCCTTAACAACCCTGATGCGTATGGGCACACCTCCTTTGGACAGCCTAAGTTTTGCCAGACTTGTGAGTTCCTGCTGGTAACTGAATGAGTCCGGGATATATGCTTGAAGGGCAATCCCTAAAGAGAAATGGTTTAAATCCGGGTTTTGCAGGAAACGTTTAAAAACATCAACCGTAAGTGAGAGATCCTTGTATTCTTCCATATCCAGGTAAACTAATTTATGAATCCTCGATTTTTGTCCTTCTATTTTTGCTACGTGAAGGAGCTCTGTAAGTCTTTCTAATACCGTGGAAACGGTATGATCCGATGCGACATTATCGACTTGCGAATAGAGAGTTGAAATTTTCACTGAGACACAGGACACCCTGGGATTTTGCAACCCTCTCACATAATACTCCAGATGCTTTTTTGCCTCATGTTCCCCTAAAACCATATCCCCAAGGTGGTTGATATTTACACTTAAGTTTTCTTTCTTACAGGTTTTCAGGTAGTCCTCTAGCTGTTCATGTTCACCTGGTAGAATGACATTTCTGGTTTTATAACGCATAACAGTAAGAATGGCCCAGACAATAGGTGGAGAAAGAAACCTGGGTATCAGTGGTCCGAAAAACTTTAAAGCCTTTAGCATTACCTGATCAGAGCTTCCAAAAAAAGAAGGGACGCCATGTTCATTTAAAATGTGGATGAATTGTTTTAATACGGCTGAATCTTTGCTAAGTCTGAAGACTTGGTCGGTAAGGGCCATAAAAACCGCACGGCTACGAGGGTCCCGAACCATGCGGGCAAACTCTTCAGCTTGCAGTTTTTCATTCCATCTAATTTGTTGGTTGGCTTCGTGCTGGATTGTTTCGGCTAACTTGGGAACACAGATCTTTAATTCTGCTATTTCTGGGGCTGTAAGGGTGCTTAAGAGATTAAGCATTTTAAAACCCTCCGTAACCTTCAAGTGCTTCATTCCCTAATAATTTAGTTCTTATTAGCTTCGTTTTCCACCCCCATTAAAGAAAAACATGTGTTTTTTAAATCACAGATGTTTTCATCAATGGAAATGGTATTTTAATCTCTTGGTCCCAACAAGCCCCACCAATCCTATACGAGTTTGTGAGGCTTTATCCTTTTTTGCAGACCTGTATCATGTGCAACAGGGTATATCCTCTAGAACTCATATTAAGAATATTATTCAAACCGGTATTCGGAATAGAATTATCTGGCGATTTGGTTTTTACAATGCCCTGCGTTACCACACAACTGAGCTCTTTTGCCAGGTTCTTTTAATATTTACGCCCTACCTATGCAAAACATCTCTTTATTTAACGCCCCTGCTCTAAGGGACATCAAACTGGGTTTTACTACCAAGAAAGTTGCCAGAAAATTTGGGAATCTACTTGTACCCAGTTTCAACTAGAATCATTTTTTATGTTTAGAATTTTAACCTGGATGTGTGGGTAATATTATAGAGTGGCCTGTCCCCCCCCGAAAACTGATCTAAGTGTTGTGTTAGGATTTGGGTCAAAACCTGTTGATTAGGGCAGGCCAGATATTTAAAAAAAAGTAAAAAAATTCACAAATTAAAAAAATACTCGCAGAATCGGCTGATTTCCTGCCCTGTAGTTTTATGGATTAGCAGCCACTTGGTAGCCTAAGTTTTGCTTGTACTATTGGTTCCCTATGGTTTTCTCACTCCTTTTTCCGATTTTTCACGGAATATTTTGAGAAGTGTTTTTATCTCGTAAAAGAGAAACAAAGGGAGGTGTCTCGCATGAAAGTTCGTTTAGTAGGTAAAAATATTGAATTAACAGATGCAATAAAAGATCATTTGAATCATAAAATAAACAAAAATTTTCAAAATCTTGATCCAACCACCTCATTGTGTGTATCTCTTTGTGTAGAGAAACATCGACATATTGCCCATGTTACTTTTAAAACTAATGGGGCTACTTTGCGTGCAAGCGATGAGACTAAAGACCTCTATACATCTGTGGACAGTGTTTTAAAAAAACTCGTAAAAAATTTAAAAAAACGTAAAGCACGCACAAAAAATACTAAATTTAAGTTAGCCATTGAGCAGGATCTTTAGTCTTGCTTGTCAGGCAGAGTTTCTGTGCAAGTCCCTTTTTTTAGGGCGTTGGGGTGTATGGTATGTTTCGCCTTTAAGTTTACTAAAGTACTAACTTCCAGGGATATTATATGGTAATCACATTTCTTTGAAAGGTGCTCCGATGACTAACGTTATGCCGGATTCTTTGGCAGAAAAAATTATTTTGGAAAAAATTACGGAATGGGAGGAAAAACGAAAGAAGAGAAAGGAAAGTGGAAAATCGCGATCCCATCAGTTTCTGACCGTATCAAGGGATTTCGGCTCCAAAGAAGAAATCGTTCTTCCCGCTCTGGAAAGAAAACTGGGGTGGAATATTTATGGAAAAGATTTACTCAAATATATTGTTGAGCGGGAAGGTGTAAGCCGTGCTGTACTTGAAACCCTCGACGAAAAAAGCAAAGGCCGGGTATTCGACTGGGTAAATTATATTTTGGGTTCAGGCGCTATTATTCAAAAAGAATATGTTTTGAAGGTGTCGCGGCTGATTAAAACTATTGTATTGCAGGAAAGTGCGATCATTCTTGGGCGCGGAGGAAATCAGATCTTGAAGGATATGCCCGGAGGTTTAAGAATTAAAATTACCGCGCCTTTTGATGACCGTGTAGCGCACATCAGTCAAGTTCATAACATAACCCTAGAGGCTGCTAAAGATATGGTTCTTAAAAAAGACAGGGAAAGAATGGAATTTGTTGAAACCTGTTTTCATAAAAAATCTCAAGATTTGAGTGAGTTTGACATGATTTTAAACACCAAATATTTTTCTGAAGATTCGCTTTGCAGGATCGTTCAAATCGCCCTGAAAGAAAAACATAATGTTTCTCATGTCACGTAGACATATGACCATGAAAAAAATCGGGCCGATCAAATAGCCGATATGTTGAGTGGAGAGCAATACCGAAAATATGTTAGGTAGAAAAATCTGACTTATTCATTTTCACAGGTTAACTCATTCCCCTAATTACGTCTATCTTACCTATTACACCAACAAGTTTGTCTGATTCTAGTACAGGAATCGTGTGGATCCCTTTTTCTGCCATCAACGTTGCTATATCTTCTAGTTCTGTATTGACCCCAACGGTAACCGGATCATGGTGATATATGTCCTTCACAAGTTTTCCTGTTAATTTTTTTGCGTCTTCTTCAAATTGTTTAGCACTTTCGATAAAAAAAACGGCATCAAATAAAGCAATCACGGTGGGAATATGAAGGTTTTTTCTTTGTTCAATTAGATCTCCTTGAGTAACAACACCAATCAACTTGCCGTCATCATCTACGACTGGCAAACCATTGACCTTATATTTTATAAATAACTCTGAAATTTTTTTGATAGACATGTCTGTGCTGGCAGTAATGACATCTGAGGTCATAATATCTTTTGCGGTTGTCATCACAAAGTCTCCCGTTGATTAGTGAAAGCAATTAAATATTAACACCAAACTTCTGGGGTTACATAGGGTTATATGACTAAACCGATTACAAAAAAGAAGTTTGAGTGAGTTTGACATGATTTTAAACACCAAATATTTTTCTGAAGATTCGCTTTGCAGGATCGTTCAAATCGCCCTGAAAGAAAAACATAATGTTTCTCATGTCACGTAGACATATGACCATGAAAAAAATCGGGCCGATCAAATAGCCGATATGTTGAGTGGAGAGCAATACCGAAAATATGTTAGGTAGAAAAATCTGACTTATTCATTTTCAAATGTAAGAAAGGTACACCACATAATCAGCCAGCCACAAGCCTGTTTTTAAAAGCTCGAAAACTAATTATTTAATACATTTGTTTATTCTTAAAGCGATTATTGCCAAATATTTCTTTTTGTCTTGGATTGTCTTAGTAAGGTTGATATGCACCCGAACTAATTTAGATCTCTTTTCAATAAATTCTCTACGCATTGCCTGAAAATTGGGTGTTAAAGTAATTTCTCCCGCTTTTAAGCTTGCAGAAACTAACTCTGGCTTATCCTTTTCTATTTCAAATTTCTCTTCGGCATAAATATTTTCCAATGAAACTACCTGCGGGATATTCAAACAGGTGCTTATAGTAATGAAGTGTTCAGTCAAAAATGATCGGACATAAGATATTACGGCATCGATTTGCTTATCACTCAAAGCAAAAGAAGGCATTCCGGAAAAAGGAACTCCATCTTTAATGGCTGTGTACATGCTTTGATAGGGTACACCTTTCATCTCCTCGAATGATGTGAAGTTTCTAGGCCGAGGTTCCAGTCCCTGAGCGAGAAAACCATCACCTAAGCCATCATGGCCATGGCACATGGGGCATCCCATTTCCTGATAAATCTTTTGCCCTTCAGAGGTGGGGACGGGATCAGGAAAATTCTTATACTCTTTATAATTTGCAAATCCGGATGCAGCAAAAAAAGAAACTAGGATGATTATAATTTTTTTCATGTCATTAAATCGAAAGTATTTGAGTTAACAAAATCTATTTCATAAGATACATACAACCGCTGATTTCTTCCTGAACTCGCCACTTTTTTGCAATATATACCGCAACATTTTCTTATCCATCTTATATCGGCAACAATCGTTAGTACAAGAAAACCTTGTGGGAATAAATTTTCGGTAAATCGGTCTTATGTATGAAGACCGTTTGATAAATGTCAGATTCAATATTTCAATTTCATGTGAAGCTTTACTATAAAATCTGGAAACATTAGTAGGAGGATTATCATGAGCTTAACAATTTGGGATCCGTTGCGTGAAATGGAAGAGTTGTTGGACAGATACAACAGAAGAAAATCGGTTGCAAATGGCAATGACAAAACCTTTGAGGTCGGAGATTGGGTGCCTTTCGTCGATGTCCACGAAACGGGAGATGCTTTTGATGTAAAAGCAGAACTGCCTGGCGTTAGAAAAGACGATGTAAGCGTTAGCGTTGACAACGGCGTTTTAACCATCAGAGGTGAAAAGAAAACAGAAAACGAAGATAAAAAAGCGCATCGCTTTGAATGTGCCTATGGCTCTTTTGTAAGAAGCTTTACCCTGCCTCAGTCTATAAAAGCAGAGAAAGTTGTGGCTGAGTATAAGGATGGCGTTCTCAATATGACCATTCCGAAAGCAGAAGAAGCAAAACCAAAACAAATCGAAGTAAAAGTCAAATAAACCGGCAGATTGATTTAATTGTTGTCCTGGCCTCAAATGGAACCTAACAAGGATTCCCTATTGGTTTTTTTTCGTACTTAGGTTGCTGAAAAAATTATGCATGACTTCTTAAAGGAGCGCATGATTCTAAGCATACTTCTTGAGCCAGGACAACAATTAGGCATTTTGTGTTCTGGGTGACAGGGGTAACAAATGAAGGATAAATCGGATTAAATTTCTTCGCATCAGTAATAATGTGATTCCCTTTTGGAATAAAAAGCGCATGCGTTACCTTCAAGAATTACAAGAAAAACCTTGAGAGGAAAATATGGGTATCATTAAGGACAATCCTGTGGACATTATTGAAGATTTCATGTCCACCCCTGTTTTAAGTGTTGATGTCGACACCTCGGTAGAAGAAGCAGCAAAAGAAATGCTGGAAAAAGGCGTGAGTTGCCTATTAGTCAATGAAAAAGAAGATTCTGTTGGGATTATCACAGCAACAGACCTAGTAAAAAGAGTTATAGCTAAAGGACTGGATGCGAGAACCACAAAAATTCAGTCTGTAATGTCGAAACCCATTATCTCTATAAATCATTACTGGGATCGAAGTGATGCAAATAATTTGATGCAAAAGAATAAAATCAAACATCTCGCTGTAACCGATCAAAAAAAAATGGTAGGGATTTTAACTCCCAACGATATGTTGTGGTAGGGATTTTCACTCTCTGGGTGGAAAACGAAACCAACCAACAAATTAGATGGAATGAAAAACTGCAAGCTGAAGAGTTTGCCCGCGTGGTTCGGGACCCTCGGAGCCGTGCGGTTCCAGAACTGGGCTTCGATCCAATTGCATTGTTTTTCAGACTCTTCTATATAAGTTGGA
>CAZMBO010000017.1:0-4653 GCA_964564655.1 uncultured Nitrospina sp.
ACAACTAGGGAAATAAATGGGAATTCAATTTTGTTTTCGAGAAAAATGGCAAGAAGGTGACCTTCTAAATGATTTACTGCTATCAATGGAATACGAAGCCCATAGGCTATACCTTTGGCAGCATTCATACCAACAAGCAGTGAGCCTATTAGACCAGGCCCCACGGTGACCGCTATTAAATCTATTTCCCTTAATTCAACCTGTGCGGATATTAAACTTTGTTGGATTACTTTGTGAATTTGATCAATATGTGATCGTCCAGCAAGTTCAGGAACAATACCTCCATATTTGGAGTGAACACTTGTTTGATCATTTATGATATTTGATAATAGCTTTTTCCCATCCTGCAAAACCGCAGCAGCTGTATCATCACAAGAAGTTTCTAATCCAAGGACAAGCATAATTAACTATTGCAAGTTTATTCTGCTAATCGGATCAGCGGTATTAAGATTCAAGTTATCAAACGTCCTTTTCATAACCTCCCAACCCGACAACAAAGTCACTGCCTGCTGAAGCTGATTGTCTTTCCTTAAGTCTTCTTCCAAACCCTTTATTCTTGCTTCATCTAATTTATTAGTGCTATCGACGTTTAATTTATCAGGATTATTTCCATCCATTCCCTCAATACTACTTTTTCCTTTAAGGTGTTTCTTTAAGTCTTTCTCACGCAAAAAACGGCGTAATCTAATTTTCTCTTCCGACTCAACTACTTTACCTTCTTTTTTTTGATTCTTATCAAGAGGTTTCATTTCAACCAAAATATCAGGTTTAATTCCATTCTCCTGAATTACCCGGCCACTCGGGGTGTAGTATCTTGCAGTTGTTAATCTTAAAGCCGAACCATCGCTTAAAGGAATAATGGTTTGCACAGATCCCTTGCCAAACGTTGTTGTTCCCAAAATAATTGCCCTGTTAAGATCTTGCAAGGCTCCAGCAACAATTTCTGACGCACTCGCACTGCCCCCATTAACAAGAATAATCATGGGATAAGAGACACCAGCAACTTTATCATTACTGGTAAAGCGCATGTTTTGCTCATCAGAACGACCTTTGGTATACACTATAAGGTTTTCTCTGTTTAAAAAACGATCAGTAACCTCAACAGCCTGATTTAATAAGCCCCCAGGGTTATTTCTAACATCAAGAATTAATTTCGTAATTCCTTTTTGTTTGAGCTCTGCCAAAGCTTTATCCAGATCATTACTTGTATTTTTTGAAAAACTTCTGATTTTTATATAACCAATATCGTCTTCATAGAGTTTATTTGTAACACTCCGTACTTTAATAATATCCCGGACTATGGTGAATTCCTTGGGTGCTTTAAAGGATTTTCGAAATACTGTAATATTTATTGGTGTGCCAGTTTCTCCTCTTAACCGAGACACGGCATCTTGAAGGGTCATGTCAAGGGTTGATTCATCCTCAATTTTAATTATTTTATCTCCAGGTTTTATCCCTACCCGAAAAGCCGGAGTATCTTCAATTGGTGATACAACGGTAAGGACACCATCTCGAATACTGATTTCTATTCCCAATCCTCCAAATTTTCCAGTTGTTTCAACTTGCATTTCTTTATAGGAAGCAGGGGACATGTAATGCGTATGAGGATCCAGAGATTTAACCATCCCATTAATTGCCCCCTCAATCATCAAATCATTTTTGGTAGGGTCAACATAATTCGATTCAATAAGCGAGAGAATCTCCGAAAACACTTTTAACTTGTTATAAGCATTTTTTTTGCTTTTTTCCTCTTCCGCAAACAGGTTTACAGTCAAAAGAAAAATTAAAGCAAAAATAATACTGCATATAACGCTTTTTAAATTTTTATTTAACCAGTTCAAAATAAGATCTCCAAATATTAGTTTTATGTGCATTAAATATTATCAATGAGAAAACCTTCCCTTTTGGAACCATATTGTTTCATTAGGTGATTTTCCTGAACCAAGGAAGGGGTTGAATGGGTTTACCATTTCTTCTTAATTCAAAATAAAGAACTTCACCTTCAATGGAACCCGAGTCACCACTAAGACCTATTATTTCGCCCGTCTTAACAACCTTGTCTACCGAAACTTTTATATCATCAAGATGGCCATATAAAGAGTGGTATTCATTACCATGACCAACAATCACTAGATTTCCATAACCCTCAAGCTCACCTGCAAACAATATTTTTCCGTCGAAAACAGCTTTAACATGGGTACCCTTTGTAGCTTTTACATTAATACCATTATAAACAATATAAGAATCATATTCTTTAACTCTTTTTCTACCAAACTTATTAAGAATTGGCCCATTTAATGGAAGCTTAAGTCTGCCTTTTTTGTCAGAAATCTCAAGACCCTCACCCGAAACCAGTTTAACAAGCAATTTTTTTATTAGCTTATTTAGATTATCTGATGCAGCAACTAATTCTTTTCTGGTTTTTATATTAAGACTTTTTTTCTTTTTAATTTTTTTTAAAAACTTTGATTTTATTTTTTTTGTGCGTTCGATTTCCTTTTTCTTTATTTTTGCTTTTTCCTTCAAATGAATTATTTTTGCACGGGCTTCAAATAACGCTCTTTTGTCCTCTTTGATATGGTCCAATTTATTTTTATACTCATAGAGCAGCTCAGAGTCTTGCCGAGCAATTAGATTCATATATTTAATTTTTTGCAATAAATCGGTTACATTATTTGAGGAAAATATAATTTTTAATGGATACACTGGCCCCTCCTTGTAAATAGATCGAAGGCGAAGCCCTAAAACATTTTTTTGATATTTAAGTTTTTGTTCTGCCTTTTTATATCGTTGTACTAAACTTAATATTTTCTTTTGATTAGCTTTAAAGTTTAATTGGTAAATAGTTAATTCCCTCTCCTTTAGCTTTAATTGTGTCCCAATTTTTTGAAGATGTTTCAACACAGTCGATTCCTTGGCCCCCTCCATGCTAATGGTCTTCTCTTGTAGGGCTATTTTCTTTTTTAGAGCCTGTAACTCTTTTTGTTCATCATTTATTAAAGCATCAATTTCTCCTTTTTCCTTATTTCCAGCCCAGGTAGGAAAAACCACAAAGAATTCTGCACAAAAAAGAATAAATAAAAACCAAATTATTAAAATTTGTTTCATTTTTTGTTTACTTATATATGCGCAGAAATTGATAGGTCGATAAATAACTAGCCAATAAGCCAACCAAAAGGCTTAATCCCACTAGCCCAAATAGATAGGGTTCAGCTATAAACTCAAATTCCATAGACATTGACTCAATGGCCAATTGAAATTCATCCATCAAATATAAATTTATTCCCTTAATTAGAAAAAGGGCCAAAATCGAACCTGTCAACCCTTGAAGCATCCCTTCCAGTAAATATGGGATTTTTACAAAGCTCGGAGTTGCTCCAATTAGCAACATCAATTCAATTTCATCCTGTCTGGAATAAATGGATAAGCGGATTGTGTTCGAAATTATTAAAATAAGCCCAAAGCATAAAAGACCCCCCATGGCAAAAAGAAATAAACGAGAAAAAAACATAAATTTTTCAATTTTCGCAATCCATTCTTGGCCATACTCTACTGATTCAATGCCTTTTTTAGCTTTAAGTTGTTCTGAAAGTTCCCTAATGTGAACCAAACGATTATCGGCTTCATAAAACTGGATTTTGTAAGAAGCTGGCAAGGGATTAAACTTCATGCCTAATAAAGGTTTTAAATTTTCAGACAAATTGGATTGAAATTCTTTCCAAGCTAATTTCTTTGAAACTTTCGTTATAGATTTCACAAACGGAGACTTCGAAATTATATCTTCCAGAACCTTCCTTTCTGAGGAAGTTATATTGTCATTTAAATAAACTATAAGTTGAACCTCATCATCTAATTTAGAGAGGAGACCATTTAAATTAGAAAACAACATTAAGAATAAACCCAAAATAAAAATGGATATAGTTATGGTGGCAACAGAGAGAAAAAAAGTTTGTTTGTTATTTAAAATATTTGAAAGAGTGGTTCTAAATCCACTTATAAATGTCTGTATAAAATATCTCAAGATTCAACAGCCTTACCCTGACTAAGGTTAATTATTCGGTGTTGCCCCAGTTTTACGATCTCCTGGCTATGTGTTGCAAATATTATCGTTGTACCCTTTCTATTCAACTCTTCAAACAATTTTAAAATCTCGATTGAAATATCAGGGTCAAGATTACCCGTTGGCTCATCTGCTAGAATAATAGAAGGCTCATTTACCATAGCGCGGGCAATAGCGATTCTTTGTTGTTCTCCTCCTGATAAACATGCAGGATATGTATCCTTTTTGGGGGTCAATCCTACATTTTTTAAAGCTTCCCATGTTTTAAATCGAATTGTTTTTCTGTCGCGCCCTATTACCTCTTGAGCAAAAGATACATTTTCAAAAACTGTCTTATTGGGTAGTAATTTATAGTCTTGAAAAACAACTCCCATAGACCGTCTGAGTGTGTACATATTTTTATGTGTTAATTTTCCAACATTAATACCATGAACAAGAACCTGCCCCTTCTCAAAACGCTCCTGGCCAAATAATATTTTCAAGATTGTAGTTTTTCCTGCACCACTGGACCCAGTAAGGAAGACAAATTCTCCTTTGGCTATTTCCATAGAAAAACTATCCAAAACTGGATTGGACCCGTCATACATTTTTAC
>CAZMBO010000017.1:4753-29451 GCA_964564655.1 uncultured Nitrospina sp.
GTCAAATAACCTTCATTCTCTCCAAAAGACAAAATAGCCTCACTTAAAAATGCATCCAATTGTATTATGCAATTCTCATGTGTTTTCATTCTTTCGACAAAACGATCGACGCAATGGGAGGTATAAAAAACCTGAGGAGTAGAGAATGACTGTTTCAATTTCCCTTTGTCTGTAGATACGGAATGAACCGGCGATACGACAGCACAGAAACCTTGTTTAGAAAAATTTATCAGAAATAAAACATCTTTTCCAAACTGTTTGCTGACCTTTTTAGTCATTGCATCGATAAACTTTTTCCGCTTTCGAATAGAAATTTTTCCTGCAGAACTAAATTTTTTCTTAAATTCTAATCTCAGGAAGTTTTCAATTTGAGTTTTTTTATAGTTAAAATAGCGATTTTGAGGCATGGCATATTGCAGTCTTAAGTTTAATACTTATTAAATATACAATAGAATAACGGCTATAAAGAAAAGGTTTTTATAACTTATTGAAATTTCTAATAGGACTGGACCCATTTTTAATTATTCGACATTCAAAAATCATACAATCCGGTTTAATCCAATTTTTCTGCTGTGTTAAACTAATATTATGAGTACTACTCCCAAAATATTCTTAATGCTTTTAGCGGCAACCTTGATATTTCATATCACATTAAATTATATGACAGATAATATTGAAGAATTTGAAACCGTACCACTTCCTCCAAAAGTAATAAAAAAAATCAGCACACAAAACCCAATAATTCAGATTAATGCTAAAGTCAAGGATGCTTGGATGCTGGTTCACTTCCCATCCAGGAAAACTTATTCAGTAACAGAGGATGAATTTAAAAAAAATGCCTTTCAAAATTTGGATTGGGATTTGGGTTTTAGCCGTACAAAAATTATTACAAATGGCGGTGCAACAAATCCCCTTGGTTTCACAGGTGCTATAAATCTTGGTCCAGTGGAATTTAACAAAGTTAACAAAGCCCCAAAAAAGGGCTATATAGAAGACGAAATCACCTTCGGAAATCTAATTAATAAAGAATTGTCAGACTGGTACACTTACCGCACAAGAACCCATAACATTGAATCAAAAAATAATGTCTATTTAATTAAGCTCAACAATAATCGTTTTATGAAAATGCGAATTTTGAATTATTACTGTGGAAAAAAAGATCAGGACTGCAGAACCATTATGTGCTCAAGGCAGCAAGCAGCCTGCTTAACGGTTGAGTATGTTCTGGCAGAAAATGGAACAGATGTATTTGCTATTAATAAAACCGATTCCAATACTTCCTCAACTATTGATTCGCCTATATATTAATTGATAAAGTACTTCTCAATTTTATTCCTTGTTTGTGTTCTGTTTGGATGTAATGAAAACGAACATCCCGAAATGGTTAAAATTCCTGCGGGCGAGTTTAACCTAGGGTTTGATTCCACTTCAGAAATTAAACCATTTATGTCCGAAAAAACTGCTGGACTAAATGCCCAACCCAAACAAATTCTTTTCTTAAAAACTTTCTATATTGACCGATATGAAACAACTTATGAAGATTTTTTAAAATTTAAACCAAAGGCAAAATATTCAATTCATATTCCCAATGAACCTGTGCGCGGAGTCAGTTGGTTTGAAGCTGATTCCTACTGTCTCTCTAAAGGAAAAAGGTTGCCAACTGAATTTGAGTGGGAAAAAGCCGCACGGGGGTCAGATAGTCGGCATTTTGTTTGGGGTAACGAATTCAAAAAAGAAAATGCAAATTTTTCAAAAAAAGTGATTTCAATCTACACCAAGAATAAAGACCAAAGCATTTTTGGAGTTTGGGGAATGAACGGAAATGTTTCTGAATGGACCAGTAGTTGGTACCTGCCCTACCCACTTTCATCTCACAAGGACGAAAATTATGAACAGAAATTGAAAGTTACTAGGGGAGGTTCATATTCAAAAAGAGATCATGGCTTTATGAAAGAATTTGTAATGATACCTTTTAGAAATATTTCGCCTCTAAACGCAAGGTTCTGGGATACAGGGTTTCGATGCGCTTTATCTGAATGAATAAATTCTCCTACCCATCATTCACATTTCCATCTGGAACAGAACCTGGGGAATCATTTTCCGCTTTTGGTCTTACATAAGGAGCCGGCAGAGGAATTATAGGGACTTCAATATTATCTGGCGAATTATTGAATTGCGTTTCACCTGGCTCTATAAAGTCCGAGGGGGTTGATTTCTCCTCGGCAGTCTTTTTGGAGCCGTCCTTTTCTAAATTTTTCCTCGGACTATAAGGCCTTTTCCCCCTTCCTCGGGTTTGACCTCTCCTTGTGGTTGGTTTTCTTTTAGTGTATCTCCGCTTTTTTGGTTGAGTAGAATTCGTTTCGGTATCTAGCTTTTGAGCTCCTACGGTTTCCGTTGCAGCTTGAGTTTGCCCCTCTTCCTTTTTTGAAGTCTCTTTATTTTTTCTTTTACTTAGTTTTATGGATTCTTCATCTATTTCTTCTTTAGTTTCCAACACCTCAAATTTAAAATCTTCAAAAGACAAGCCGGGTTTATTTATAAATTTAAAATCTAACTGATATTTTTCTTTCAAGTCAAATATTGCATCCATTTTATTATTTAATATATATGCAGCAACTTCCGGTGAAATTTCCAGAGAAATCACCTTTACCCCATCTTTAGCTATTAGCTCTTGAACTTTCCTAAAAACAAGTAGCACTATGGAGTTAATCGATCTTACATGTCCGGAGCCCATACATTGACTGCATTCCTCAAAAATTCCATCTTTCACAGGCGGGGAGATTCTTTGCCTTGACATTTCAAGTAGTCCAAACTTTGAAATGCGAGACAAGTTGATTCTTGCTTTATCTGATTTACAAGCTAACTTAAGTTCTTTCTCAACCGCAGCCTTATTTTTCTTTTGATACATATCTATAAAATCAATAACAATCAAACCACCTAGATCTCGCAACCTTAGTTGCCTGGCTATTTCTTTAGCAGCCTCTAAATTGGTGGTTGCCGCTGTTTCTTCTAAGTCCAAACCGCCTTTAGTTTTACCAGAGTTAACATCAATGGACGCCATAGCCTCACCAATGTCGATAACAATCGAACCACCAGAGGGTAAAGGGACGCTCCTCTTGTAAATGGACTCTATTTGTTCTTCAACTTTGTATTCAGAGAATAGAGGTTTCGTTTCTTTGTAAAGCTTAACTAAGTTTCTAGTTGTCGGCATCACCATCCTTGCAAACTCTTTCAACGCCTTGTACGAGTCATTGTTATCAACAATAATCTGCGAGGTATCGCTAGAATAATGGTCTCGCACGGTTCGGACTACCAAGTCTGGCTCCTGATAAAGCAAATACGGAGCTGTAATGGTTTCATCATTCACGGAGTTTTGGATTTTTTCCCATACTTTAAGGAGCATTTGCAGGTCTTTTTGTAATTCATTTTTATTTCTTCCAACACCAGCAGTGCGAATGATTAAACCGAGATTATCAGGAAGATTAAAACCAGCAACAATATCCTTTAATTTCTTTCTTTCAGACTCATCTTCAATTTTTCGAGAAATGGCGCTTCCATGCCCTTGCATCAAAACTAAAAATCGGCCTGGGATGCTTAGAGCATTAGTTAATGAAGGCCCCTTGGCATCACGACCCTCTTTTGCTACCTGGACAAGGATATTTTGCCCTCTCATAAGAACATCCTGAATTCTAGTTTTCGCTTTTTTTTCACCTGTGTGGCAGTAGGATTCTCTCAAAACATCTTTAAATGGCAAAAATCCAAACTTATTGTACCCAAAGTCAACGAACGCAGCTTCTATTGAGGGTTCAACTCGATTTATTACCCCCAAATAAACATTACCTTTAATTTGTTCTCGGGAAGAATGTTCCACAATATAGTCATCAATAGAATTGTCTTTTAAAATAACGGCTCGACATTCTTCCGGGTGCTGAGCATTTATTAGCATCACCTTTTTTACAGTTTTTTTGGTATTTGTATTTTTTTTCATAAATTGTTCCTGTTTCTCTTATTTTCCTTTCCACAGAGATCTTTAGCATAACGTAATGTTGGAATTTCTAAAGCTTGCCAATTTTATCAAGAAGCTTTATAATTCAATAAGTTATGAATATATCTGAGTTCTCTTGCTGGCCGGAACCATAATAAATGGTCTGAGGTAAGGAAAGAATAGTGTTTGAATTTGGCTAATTATCAGTTTGATAGCCTTAAAAATATATAGATAGTACTTATTACTCACTAAATTTCTTAATAAAAGCTTTGGTTTTAAAGCTTAAAATTTTTATTTTAATTGTTTAATACTACTTACTATTTGCATCATAGCACTCTAAGCAATTATAGTGAAACTTTATTCGAAGTTCCAGAGAATAGCAGTTAATAAAAAACATTGATATTGTGATTTAGCCTTGTAATCCTCTTGTTTTATTGTAAATAAAAGGTAATTACTATGAAAAACACGGAAACCTCTAATCTCATCGGTATGGCTCAGTTAACTCAACTGAAACCCGCTGACTTGCGCGGAAAAACAATATTTATTCGATGCGATTTCAATGTCCCGTTACGAAGCACTTCAAAAGGGTTGTATCGAGTTGCAGACGATACGAGGATTCGTCGCTTTCTGGATCTTACATTTAAAAAAATTCATGAACTGACTGAAGGAGACTGCAGAATCGTTATCGGCTCTCACTTAGGCCGTCCACATAAGAAAAAAGATCGTTCCGGCTGGGATGGAGTTTTTAATATCCAGTTTGTGTGTTCCCATTTCGACACATTAGTACGTAGGGTTTATGGTGACACCTATACCATTTTTCCACCGGAAACCCTTGATTCCCACATGAAAGATTCACTGGAAATAGTGGCACACAAGAGATTACCTCCTGGTGGAATCAAGTTTCTTCCTAACTTACGTTATCTGCTTGACCCCAAAAACACAGATCTCTATAGAAAGGAATTTATTACTAAATTAGCGGATATTGCTGATGTCTATATCAATTGTGCATTTGGTTGCAGCCACCGGATAACCAAAAGCATAAAACTTTTACCGCAAATGATGCGAGCCAATGGCAAAAAAATAGTTTCAGGGGTACTGCTTTATGAAGAAGTAAACCGCCTAGGAGCGTTTGCCGGAAAAATATTAGCTAACCCAAAAAAAACATTGGTCATAGCCGGGGGCGCAAAAATTTCGGATAAAATAAAAATCCTAAAACAGTTTGTTGAAACTGGAGTGCAAGGTATTTTTATTGGTGGAAAAATGGCAAACTCCTTTCTCATGGCCCAGCAACAAAAAGACCTGCTCAAACCTTTTAGTCTTGAAACCATCCCCGTCAAATTGGCAAGCACAGAAAAGAACGAAAATCAGGAACTTTTGAATGACGTGAATTTAGCTGAAGAAATAATTGATTTGGCTGAAGAAAAAAAGGTTTCCATACTATTGCCTGATGACTATAAAGTTGTTTCAGAATATAAAACAGCCTCATTTGAGAATAAAACTACACCTGACTTTTCAAAGGAGCTTCAGCTCGATTTAGGAGAAAAAACCATAACTCAGTTTGAAGATAAATTAAAAGGTATCGAAAATGTTTTTTGGAACGGACCCTTAGGCGCCTATGATCACCCATTATGTTCTAGTTATGCGGAAGGTTCACTTGAAATAGCAAAACTTTTATTTAGAAATACCATACTCAATCCAAATATTTCTATTGTAATTGGAGGCGGAGATTCAGCGGCTATCCTTAATCTAATTGGGGGAAGTGAGTTAAAAAAAATGATCAAAAGACAAATCGGGAAACTCATCCCTCCCACTGTCAATAGAAACCAGATTTCTATTGATTTTCTTGAAAATGACTCCTATCAATTATGGAATTATTTTACCAACAATTTTTTTGTTTCCACTGGTGGAGGAGCATCTTTGGAGTTTCTCCAAGGTTTTCTTGAGGTAGAAGTTCAGGGAGATATAGCATCTTATTTACCAGGAACGGCAACCCTCATGGAATCATGCGTATCCTAGTTTAAAATCATATAGTTAACTCAATTTCCCTAGAAACTATGTTATATGATTCAAATTCAAAAAAAATTAAAAGTAGGGAAAAACTGATCCAGTATCGCAAGGCTTTCAAAGAAAAAACACCACCGCCGGAAGAGAGACCTCAAGGGGAAGGGGAATTAAATCGGGATGGAAATCCAAAAATTCCACCCGGGCAAAAAGTAGTAGAAAACTGGCCAGTACTTGATTTAGGGGTCACCCCCGAACTGGATGAGTTTAATTGGAATCTAACCGTCTCAGGGCTGGTAAAACATGTAAAGACTTTTGATTGGGAGGCTTTTCAGAAGCTCCCGCAAACATCCGATGTTTCCGACTTTCACTGCGTGACCTCCTGGAGTCGCATGAACAATAAATGGGAGGGGGTTAAATTTTCAGAGATCGCTGCGAGTTGCGAAGTATTGCCAAGCGCAAAATTTGTTTATATCAAAGCTTGGGATGGCTATTCTACAAATCTCCCATTGGATGAAGCCTTGAAGTATGATGTGTTGCTTGTCCACAAATGGGAAAACCACCCCCTAACAAAAGAACATGGAGGACCTGTACGAATGATCACACCTCAGCTCTACGCCTGGAAGGGAGCAAAATGGATTGGGGAAATAATCTTTCGTGATTATGACGAACCAGGCTTCTGGGAAAAAAGAGGCTATTCCAACACAGGTGAACCCTGGCTGAACGATCGATACTCATGATTTGATTTTCAGGTCACCCTGAGTGTTTTTAATTTTTGAAATGCTTCTGAGTCCATAATTACCTTAACTCCGGCATCTCCAATACCTGTATCAAACATCAGCAGTGTTTCGATATTAACTAAAGTCTTAGTTTTAGCCAGATGTTGAGCAGAATCCAAGTTCAGATAATTTCTTGCAAGGTTTAGATGTTTTACCCTTTGTAAAACCTTGGATTTTGCTAGAACCTTAATTCCCTTGATCGAAAGATCTGTTCGATAAAGATTGAGTTTTCTTAGATTTGCGAATGCCGATGCCTTGGCTAAAGTGATAACTGGTTCATCACCTATTGCATTTTCCTGAAAAATTAACACCTGTAATTTACGAAATTTTTCACATTCAACAATGGCCATTGCCCCATCAGGACCAATATTGTTGTAGCGCAAATCAAGCAATGATAAATTTCTTACAAAATTTGCATCAGGCAATGCTTTTATCCCTTTATCAGAAACATTATTATCACCAAGATATAGCCGCTTTAAATTATTAAATTTTTGACTTTGAAATAAGTGGTGTGCCCCTCTCCATGTAAGCTTATTCCTACTGAGGTCCAAGTTTTCAACATCAAAGTGCCTACTAGTACTCACTAAAGCTTCTACTCCTTCATCGCCAATAAACTTTCCGTTTAACTCTAAAGCCTCTCCATCCTCAGACAGGCATTCATCAATTACTCGGTTAATGTATTCAAGCTTTGTTGTAGTAACCAAATTAATTTACCTTAGAATTCAAGTTTACACTGCAGCGAAAACCAATATCAGCAAATCCTCGAGAAAACGGATTACTCCAGTCCCTGTAACCAGATGCCATAGCCCTGACTGAATCAGACCACGACCCACCTCTTCTTACTTTCATAACACCACTCATAGGGCCTCTAGGATTATGAAGGGTATCAGCATAGTTAAACCCTATAGAAAACCAATCACTTACCCATTCCCAAACATTTCCCGCCATATCGTAAAGCCCATTTCTATTTGGCGGAAAACTTCCGACGGGAAGAGTTTTATCGTGTAATTTCAATCCCCCTCTGGCAGGAGGATTCATAAGATCAAATCCAACTCCCCAAGGAAATTCACAGCCATTACCATTCCCAGCGGCCCTTTCCCATTGAGCTTCGCTGGGAAGAGATTTTCCAACTAAATGGCAATAATCCGCAGCTTCATACCAACTTATTTTGGAAACCGGACAATTATCACAATCTCCGTAGATGCTCCTACGTAAGTTGTGCTCTGGAAAAATCGATTCAAATTTTTTATTAGTAACTTCGTATTTATCGATCCAGAATGAATCTAAGTGAACTGTTTGCTCAGGAGCTCCATGCTGAGGGCCAAATCGATTACATCCCCTTTTAAATGTACCTTTAGCTATGAATACCATATCATCGAGCACTTTTGGATTTTCTGCCCACGTAGTTATATTATCTCCAAACAATATTGAACCGGAGAAAAAAAACAGAAATAGAATAGCCTTAAGCATAAAATTAAACTTAGAATCGAGGCTTATTAACCTCTCAGATTTTCAAGAATAGCCAGAGTTGCCTTGGATTTATTCAAGGTATAAAAGTGAATCCCTGGCGCACCAGATAGTAGTAATTCCCTGCATTGTTCAATTGCGTGATTTATTCCTATTTCCCTGACTTTATCTAAGTTATCCTTAAATCCATCAAATTTTGCAAGAAGCGAATCAGATAAACTCGCGCCGCACATTTTAGTAAAACGCTGACTTTGCCTGAGATTTAAAATTGGCATGATTCCTGGAATAATGGGAATATTTATACCTTCTTTTTCTGCCCGTCTTACAAAATCAAAATAATGTCTATTATCAAAAAATAACTGCGTTATAAGAAAGTCCACACCAGAATCAACCTTGCGTTTAAGGTTATCCATGTCTTTTTGCAAATCAGGACATTCAATATGACCTTCGGGATAACAAGCCGCCCCGATACAAAATAAAAATTTTGATTTTATAAAGGAGGTTAATTCACTGGCATACCCGAATCCTCCTTTGGTTTTTACGAATTGTTCCTCGCCTTTTGGTGGATCTCCACGCAATGCAAGAATATTTTCTATTCCACATTTTTTTAAGCTTTCAAGGACTAGAACGATTTCTTCCTTTTGGTGCCCTACACATGTCAAATGAGCCATACTTTCTATGCCAATTTCATTCTTTATTTTACCAACAAGGTCTACAGTTTTAGACCGAGTGCTGCCTCCAGCACCATAGGTAACTGAGACAAAACTGGGGTTGGCAGGTTTTAATTTTTCGATGGTCTCAAATAGACCTTGGAAACCCTCTTCATCTTTAGGTGGAAAGAACTCAAAAGAAAAAACAGGTGAGTGGGACTTTAGTTTTTCGCTGATTTTCATTCCTTCGATATTAGCATATGCATAAAAAGAAATGAAGAAAGTACTAATGAAGTACTATTGCAGAATAAGATTTTTATGGGGATGGATTTTCATAAATCCCGAATCTTTTAAGGTAGGAAATAAAAGAAACCACATCAACCAACTCTACAGGTTCTTCATCTATAGATCGAATAGCTTCATCTGAAAAATAACCTGTGGTGATAACTATTCCTCGTGAGGCACCCTCTCCCTTAACCGTGTCCAAGAAACCTTTTACCTTGATAGCATTTACCGTTTGACTAGGCGGATCAATGATACAAAGAGCTAGATAAACTCCCCCAACAACTGGGGTTTCATCATTCATGGCTATTTCAAGTTCATGCTCGTTGGCCCAAACGGAATGCACATATTCTAAATTAAACTTTTCAAGAAATTCTACGCACTTATCTTTAAATGCTTGTGGGTCCCGCAGATATCTAGGAATATCGTCAGGATTGTCAAAGTGTATTTGCTCTTGAGGATTGGGGGGTGAGACCTTCTTTAATGAGACAATCAATAAGATGCCAATAATGAAAGCACCGAAAGTGATTATAAATATTCCCACTTACTTTATCATTTCATCCCAAATTTTTTCTTTTTTGCCCTGCTTTATCCACTTATCGTTTGCAACCATTTGTTTAATTGCGACCCAAAATACCCAGGCCACAAAAAACAGCATGCTTCCAATGGGAATATTATCTGGTTTTGTTGCAATTAACAAAAAATTTTCAAGACCTGTGGTTTCCATCGTTCGTCCTTATCGCAAAATTAAGATATGTATTATACAAACGATCTAAGGATAAGACCATTTTTATTCTTCGTCTTCATCTTCGTCATCCTCACCTTCTTCACCATCCTCGTCCTCGCCCTCATCATCTCCCTCACCTAGCGACACATCAAAATCCAGCTCTGCTGTATTATAAGCGATAATAAGGTCTTTGAGGGTTCCCACCTGCGTATCTACATCACCTACCGATTTGATTTCATCAAACTTCGTGGGCACATTATAGCCGTCTCCATCTTTAACCCAATGTGAAGGCATTGGAGTCCACGGAATCAAAGCTCGGGTATCTTTCAGCCATTTTGGTATCCAATTTTGCCGCAGGCGTTGGCTGGCTAAAGAAAACTCTATGCCTTTTTGCCCATCATCATGACAACGACCACAGTCCATATAGGTCACCATTGCAGCGCCTTTTTGTGCAATAGCGGTATCTTTTGACTGATGAACTCCTGCCTCATATTCAACAGCAGGAGATAGGGCTTCAAAATAGGCTGTTAAATCTCTAACTTCTTTATCAGAAAAAGCAAATGTGGGCATTTTCACTTTGATCCAGGTTCTGACCGGAGTCGGGCTTCGCAAGAAAGAGTATAGCCATGAACTTTTCAGGCGTTCCCCAACATGGTAATCACCCATTTCTAAAGGAGGTGGATATTGAGCCTTTGCCTTCAAGTATTTCTGGATATCTCCGCCCTTCCCCTCAACATTATGACAACCACGACAATTATACTTTGTTACAATGCGTCGCCCTGTTTCAATAACTTGCTCTTTTTCCGATAACACCTGTCTATATCTAGTTGGCACCTTACTACCATTAAACCCTTTCAATAAAACCACCAAGGCATCTATTTCATCAGGTGCAAGATGAAAATTAGGCATTTTATCTAATACCCGTTCTGTTCGAAAACTATCTGGTTTTGTCAGTTTTTTTCGGGCCCAAGCTTCCCAAGTATGAGGAATATGAGAATCACCAAACTCCAACTCGGCTATCATTTTCCGCCCAAAGGATGATAGCTCCGGAGCGATTCTACCTTCATTTTCCATCCCTTTGATGTCATGGCATGCAAAACAACCACGTCTGCGAATTACTGCCTCCCCATGCTTGATCAACGTTGGATCCTTGAGCTTGGCCTCCAGCCCAGGAATCACTTCTTTTTTACCGAACTGCATTAGGTATGTTGCGATATCAGTAGATTCGCTCTCACTAAGACGCAAGTCTGGCATTTTACTTTTTGGGTTATAAGTGTGCGGCCCGTCTATCCAGGTTACCAGCCAATCGGCATTAACTTTCTGGGCGACATTACTCAGATCGGGAGCATGATTTTCGCCTTTTCCATTTAAAGTATGGCAAGCCTGACATCCCACAGTTTTAAATAATTTTTCACCCTTTTCTGCATCACCCTCTTCGAAGGTTTTGTTTAATTTATATTCTTTATCTGAAGCATCGAGAAGATAAGCCGTTACCCCTTGCAGGTCATGCTCATTAAAACCAAAATCTGGCATTCTCGTTTTAGGCAAATAATCTTTGGGTCTTTTAATCCAACGATAAAGCCAGTTTGTATCGACCTTGGAGCCAATGCGTAACAGACTAGGTCCTACCTTTTCCTGCTGAGAGTATCCGTCAGCAAGGTGACAGCCGTGACATCCTAATTTGATGAACAATCTTTTTCCCTTTGAGAGCATTGGAGCTCCCTCTAGGTTCACCACTTCGGCATGGCAGTTTCTACATGTGGCCTGCTGAAAAATGCCATGCAAAATAGGTTCATTAACTTCCAAGGTTTGGTCCGTCTCATGGTGGGAGCCGTGAGCATGCTCAGCGGGGGCAGTAGCAGCACCTTGACCCAAATGACACCATGTGCAACCTGTCCTTTCAGGAGGATGCTTTTTAATTAGAATATCTAAATCAGGATGGGTCTTTAATGGCTGCTCAAAGTCCTTGTAGTGCTCATCTTGGTAAGAAATATGACAAGTCATACACCGGTCTACCCTGTATATGATCTCCTTAAAACTATTTACTCCGAAACCCGGTATTACGGTTTGCAGGATTTCAGCCGGCCTCCAGAAGAATGGGAACGGCTTATAGTAATCCATTGTCAATTCCAATTGACCTTTTTTACGAGTCAAATCGGCTAATTCTTTTTCCAAATTAATTTGATCAGCTTTTACCTTTAGAAGCCTATTCTCTGCCTCTTCTAATATTTTCTGCTTTTCGGCTATTACGGGATTAAATCCTTCTACCTTGCCTTGAAGAGAATGCAATGTGGCCAATTGCACATCATAGTTTTCCCCCTCGTGCATCGCCTTTTTATAGTAGTAATAGGCCTCATCAACTCTACTACCTGCAAACTTCTTTTTTTCTTTTTCTTCATCTACGGCAATTTGCTTTAAGCGCACCTCTTCTACTAAAGCGAGATATGAATCATCTTCACCAAGCTCATTTTCTTTTTCCGTAAGACTTTTACTGATTGCTTGTTCCGCGTTTTTAATTTCTTTATCGTTGTTTTTCCACTCTGTCTCAGCTATAGCATATTGCTCTTTAAAGAAAGTCTCCTGATAGAATTTGTACCCACGACGGCTGTACTCATCATCCCAAAAGGCCCAAAGGGTGACCAAAAGGGTTGTGCCCGATATAAGAAAAAAAAGGAAACTATACGAGGTATGCTCGTCAAATTCCCCTTCTTTAAAGTCAGGTTTTTTTTCTTCTTCAGCTTTTCCTTCTTCAGCCAATTTCTTTCTCTATCTTTAGTTATTCAATATTATTACTTCTCTAAATATTAATCCACGGAGTAACCATAATGTATTTAATATTAAAACCTATTCTGAGAACAATTTTAATAACCATCCCAATCATTATGAGTGCTAATTGAATTTTTAGAAACATTCGTAGAAAGCCCACGTGCTTGATAGCCTTTCTCTCCATGAAAAAATACACACCTGTCCCTATACCAAAATATGCCAGAATCACCCCTCCGCCGAAAATAGCAGACCAGGTGTAGTCTCTAAAACCGAACGCATAAGGAAGATCAACATTGACGAGAGCCACAACCTTATGTGGATCCCAATATTGCCATGGCATAAATAGGTTCCACCCAGGCCCCCTAAGAAAAACTCCCATGATGATCAGCGCAATCCATAAAACTAGAAAACCAAAACTGTAAACCCAGATGGCTACTTTTCTTTCATGATAAGTATAGTAACCATTCCCCTTTGGGTTTACATCGAGATACGGAATCAGCATCAGTCCAACGATAATTAAAACAGGCGCTATAACCCCCGCGAACCAAGGATCAAAATAAACCAAGATGTCCTGAAGCCCCAGAAAATACCAAGGTGCTTTTGATGGATTTGGAGTTTTAGTTGGATTGGCCGCTTCTTCAAGCGGTGCATCAATAACAATAGACCAGACTGTGAGGGCGATTGTTACAACCAATGCACAAAGAAATTCCAAGCGCACCAAATAAGGCCAAACATGTAGCTTTTCTGGAACCTCTTCTACCTTTTTTTTGGGTGTTGCAGCCTCAGCCATAATTATTTCCGTGTATTAAGTCAAATATTCTTACAGAGGACCCGATATTCCGCCGTCCTTACGAATCCTCCAAAAATGAACAATCATCAAGGCTCCAGCAATAAGCGGTATGAATATACAATGCAAAACATAAAACCTTAATAGAGCTGGAGGCCCTACCAAACTGCCCCCTATAAGTAAAGACCTTGCATCATACCTAGGTGTTACGCCCACAAATTCGGCAAAAGGGCCCTCATTCCCAAGAAAAGGCGTCGCCCTTGCCATGTTGGTTCCAACGGTAACCGCCCACATAGACAATTGATCCCAGGGAAGAAGATAGCCTGTGAAACTCAGTAGTAAGGTAAAAGTTACGAGGAAAACACCAATGACCCAATTGAATTCGCGTGGGGGTTTATAGGATCCTGTCAAAAAGACCCGGAACATATGCAACCAAACCGTTATGACCATGGCATGGGCTGCCCACCGATGCATATTTCTCATTAACATTCCAAAGGGAACATCATACTGCAGGTACTTCATATCGTAATATGCATATTCCCCAACCGGTCGGTAATAGAACATCAATATGACACCTGTCACCACCGTTGATAAGAACAGCAGGAAAGTAATACCGCCCATACACCATGTGAATTTGATTCTAAGCGCATGACGGTGCATCTTTACAGGATGAAGGTGTAGCCAAACATTACTGGCTATCTGTAAAACGCGGTTGCGTGGGGTGTCAGCATATCCATGCCTGAATGATGAGGTCCACAACTGGGATTCTGTGATTTCTTTAGCTATCTCACTGAATATTTTTCCGCTCTTTATTTTATCCATTAATTCCGCGATATTCGGAATCTGGGGTGCCTTGTTTGCCAAAAATCAATCCTCCATTAAGACTGGATGTTTGAACCCATCAAGAAACAATCAAAAGTTAAACCAGAAGTTTTGAACCTGGTTGACCCCACTGACCTTTTTCAAAAAGAAACTTCTTGCTTTTATCTATGATAATCTGTCCATCAGGGCCCAATGAAATTTTCAGACGCTCCAAAGGTCGAGGCGCTGGTCCCTCAAAGTTAATTCCCTCTTTAGTAAAACCACTACCATGACAGGGACATTTGTATTTACTCTCGGTATTAAGCCATCTAGGGGTACAACCTAGATGAGTACATAATCCGAAAATAACATAAATTCCTTCTTCATCACGAACAATCCAGACTCGCTGGTCTTTAATATATTTTGTGCTGACAGCACCTACCGTATAGTCGCTGGGGTAACCCGCCTTAAAAACTGGAGAGGGCTCGAAAAGAACTCGGGGAAATAAAAGCCTTGTAAAATAGAGAGCTGATAGACCTAAAGCTCCCATGAAACTTGCCCATCCAGCTAAAGAGAAAAAGTCGCGCCGTGACCAGATAGTATCTATCTCTGCTTCTTTTTTATCTTTATCTTTTGCCTCGGCCATATCGAATCTCTTAAATCCAAATATTATAAGGGTTCAATGCTATCTCACAGTGAGTAGAATGACGCAAAAATACCGTCAAAGTGTTGGTTTTTAACATAATTAAAATATCGAGTCAAGCCAAGAAGCATTCCTTAATTTGTCACTAAATTTATGCAGATTTTATAGCCTCTAAGCATGCCCTTGCCGCCTCACAAAGCCCTTGAAAACGTGTTCCTTCAGTACTATTGGAATTTGCGAGATTTGTAACTGTTACTCCTTTTTTAATTAGTAATAAAATAACAGGAATCAACTCCTCTGCCTGCCTGGATATAATTTGTGCCCCCACTACAGATTTGGAACGTTTATCGGCCACAATTTTAAACGTTTCTATCTCCAGGTCAGCAAAGCTGACATCATTAACTCCTTCGATGGGATGAAACCCCTGGTGCAACGCAGATTTCATAGAACAGCCAACATAGCCCACGCTCTGCACCAATTTGCTCAACATTGGAACCCACTCAGGATTAAGTTTTCGTTTTTTACCCATTGAGTTTTCTGCTGCCACTTTTCCCTGTTCTTTCGACATTGAATCCGTGAGCCCTTTCCCAGAAATACTTCCCACACCATAAACACCGGGGATACTCGACATCATAAAATCATCAACAAGAATTTCTCCGTTTTCACCAAGGCGAGCCCCCAGATTTTTAGCAACTTTATTTTGTTCAATCCCTTTTCTTTGATCTACCATAACTATCAAATTAGTAGCGAACTTGATCCCTGTTTCAAGGGTCATTTCTAAATCTTGCCCGTTTTTAAAAAAGGAAATAATTTTTTTATTGGCTAAAATTTTTATCTTTTTACTTTTTAATTGCGCTTCAACTTTAGAATTGAAATCCGAATCCATCTCAGGAAAAATCTCGACAGAATCCGTACCTAAAAAAACCTTGCAACCCAACTCCTGAAAACCAATAGCGGCTTCGCTACCCCACTTACCAGAACCTAGAATCAAGACTTTTTCGGGTAATTCCTCCAATTCTGAAATTTCATCGATAGAAATAATTATGTTTTTCTCGTGAGGCAAGGTGGGCGAAAATGAGGGCTCAGAGCCGCAGGCTAAAATAATGGATTTTCCTTTGATAACATGACTAGTATTCTCCTCTTGTACTAATATTTCGTTTTGACTTGCTAAGCTTCCCTCCCCCTTTACCAAAACAATACCTGCCTGGTTAAGTTTATTCTCAAGGTTTTTACTATATTCGTCTGCTAGTTTTTCCTTACTACTTAATTGTTCTTTCCAATTAATTGGCTCTTTCGCATTTTTTTGACTACCGGCTGCAAGCAAAACGTTTCTTCTTAGAAATCCTTTTCGGCCAATTCTTTCTTTTTCTACAAGGCAGACCTTGCCCCCTAATTCGACTGCTCTTAAAGCTGCTCGGGTGCCTGAAAGTCCACCCCCCAAAACCACCACATCAAATTCTGCCATTGAAAATTAACTCTATATTTATAAAATTCTATAGGAACGATAGTTTACACCACCGACGAACATCAAAACAAATTAGTGAAAGAAACAAGACCCACTAAAACCAGGGCTATTGAAGAGATTACGGCGTGTAAGGTAACATTCAATTGCCTGCTTAGAGGAACAACTAAAAGCAGGTAACCAAAAACCGTATAATTTAGAATCGAATTTGAACCCTCGAAATGTTTTAGAAGGAGAAAGAAAAAGAAGCTTGCGATAACAGCGCCATAAATGATGCGGTGAAGCCGGTATCGTTTTTTGCGGTTATCTCTCGGCAACATACTGACGCCGATCATAACATTCGCTATGGTCAGCAAAAACGCGAAGAAAATAGTTAAGAAACTGGGAGAAGAAAATAGTCCCTCAAGGGTCGTGGGTGGCATTGATTAGAACAGTAAAATGGTGAATTTTTCTCTTGTTTTTTCGCCATAATCTTTAATAGCCTATTGATTGGCGTTAAGTAAGAAATAAGTGGTGCCGATGGGGAGAGTCGAACTCCCACGGATTGCTCCATACGCCCCTCAAGCGCACGTGTCTACCAGTTCCACCACATCGGCAGGCTTATTTCGAAGTGTTATCAGTTGAGATAGGAGATTCCTGTTTCTGGGTAGGTTCTTCCACTCCCTGAATCAAAGAACTAGATTTCTTTTTTGTTGAGAAAACGGCAAGGGTTAAAGATGTAATCATAAATAAAATTGCGATCCCCGTGGTTAATTTGGTGAGAAAATTACCTGCTCCACTGCTGCCAAACATGGTTTGGCTACTCCCAGCTCCTAATCCAGAGCCCATTGCAGCACCTTTTCCTGCCTGCAACAGGACTGTTAAAATTAAAGCCAACGCGGCAATAACATGAATTACGTTTATTATAGTATCCATAGTTTTTTAAAAAAATCTCTCTAGTTAAATCAAATTATTCTAAAAAAAACATTTAAAAATTTATTCAACTTCTTTCGCTGTTTGAGCAGTTTTGATGATATCACAAAATGAATCAATATTCAGGCTAGCCCCACCAACGAGAGCCCCATCGACCTGATGATTTTTCAACAACTCAGCACAATTTTTCGAAGTTACGCTGCCCCCATATAAGATAGTCAAAGAGCCTATTTCATTCCCCGAAAAAATTTTCTCTACAACTTTACGAATAAACTTATGAACTTCCGCAACTTGATTTACCGTGGCATTTTCCCCTGTACCTATTGCCCATATCGGCTCGTAAGCAATGATTACTCTATTCAAATCATCCTTTTCAACGCCGGCTAGGGCCTTGTTTATCTGAAATTGAACAACCTCAAAGGTCTTTCCAGCGTTTCTTTGTTCTTTAGACTCTCCCACACATAATATTATTGATAAATCTTTTTCCACAGCACAAAGAATTTTTTTATTTATCAATTCATCTGTTTCGCCAAATACTTGCCTTCTTTCGGAGTGCCCGACGATGACATATTCACACCCCGCTTCTTTTATCATGTCGGAGGACACTTCCCCGGTATAAGCTCCTTTTTCCTGGTAATAAAAATTCTGACTACCTAGGCCAACATTTGATCCTAACAATATCTGTCTTACACAGCTAAGTGACGTAAAGGAAGGTGCAAGCACCACCCTGACACTTTCTATTTTTTTAGAAAACTCTCCAATCTCACGGGCTAATTCTTTAGACTCTGAAGCCAGCAAATTCATTTTCCAGTTGCCCACAATAAGAGGAATTTTCATATTGATTGATGCTATTTTTATTTAGGTTATCAGAAAATACGAATCGCAGAAACAAGTCAAAAAACTTTGGGCTTGATCAGGAATTTTTTTTACTAACAATGAATTTCAAAAGATCTTTCACACGGTTGGAATATCCCCATTCATTATCGTACCAAGCTAAAACCTTTATCATTTTGTCTTTCATTACTATGGTAGAAAGACCATCAACAATGGAAGAATAAGGGTCACCATTATAATCAATCGACACAAGTGGGTTATCCTCCACCCTAAGTATGTTCTTCAATCCTTCACGTGCAGCTTCTTTAAACACTTCATTCACTTCTTTAGCTGAGGCATTCTTTTTAACTTCTACCACAAGATCAATTAGGGAAACATTGGGAGTAGGAACACGAATTGCCATTCCATCAAGACGTCCGGCGATTTCTGGGAGGACCATGGCTACAGCTTTGGCAGCTCCTGTTGTAGTTGGGATCATTGAGACATTCGCCGCGCGAGCTCTCCGAAGGTCTGAATGGGGCAAATCTAATATCCTTTGATCATTTGTGTATGAGTGGATGGTTGTCATCAAGCCCTTTTCGATAAAAAAATTATCGTGCAATACCTTCGCGACTGGGGCTAAACAATTTGTCGTGCAAGAGGCATTTGAAATAATATTGTGCTGCTCAGGGAGATAGGTTTCCTGATTAACACCCAAAACTATAGTAATGTCTGGGTTCTTTGAGGGCGCTGAAATGATTACCTTTTTTGCTCCAGCATCAAGGTGTTGTCTTGCCGCTTCTCTATTGGTAAAAAATCCGGTTGATTCAATAACAAAATCAACCCCAAGGTCCTTCCAGGGCAGTTTAGCAGGTTCTCTTTCTGAAAGTACTCTTATGGATTTTCCATCAATTGCTATCTCCTCATTGTTTGAAGTTATCTTTTGAGGAAATACACCCTGAACAGAATCATATTTCAACAAATGCGCTAAAGTTGCAGGATCTGTTAAATCATTGATAGCTGTAATTTCAATAGCGCTACATTCCTGATCCCCCAGAATGTTTTTAAGGGCTGCTCTTCCTATACGCCCAAAACCATTAATACCAACCTTAATAGACATAATTCACCAACTCTTCCACAACAAAAATTAAAACTAAAATAGGTAAGTGCATTAAAAGAAAATTCAACGCATTCAGACAAAATCAGGAGTAGGAAACAACATAATCTGGGGTGTCAACTACATAAAGATAGTTTAATATGCAAAAATTATAATTTCAAGTCAATACAAACCTCAGTTTATGTTTTTCTAAAAGTTTAAATATTACGATTGGGCCATTTCTATAATTTGAATCATCCGCTTAACAGCGCTTTCCATCCCCACATAAACCGATTGAGCCACTAAAAAATGTCCAATATTTAGTTCCTCAACTTCCGGAATAGCAACGATAGCTTTCACATTATCATAGTTCAAACCATGCCCGGCAAATACTCGCAAACCGATATCTGAAGCATACTTTGATGCTTTTCTAATTCGCAAAAGCTCTGTTTCCACATCCTTCGGGGCTACCAACTCCGAGTAATTTCCTGTATTAATTTCAATGCTATCCGCCTTAACTTCTTTGCATGCCTCCAATTGATTTATATCAGGATCTACAAACAGGCTTAAAAGTATGCCTTCATTTTTTATTTTTTTTTGTATCGCTATAAGTTCTGGTATTTGGGAACACACATCGAGGCCACCTTCGGTTGTTATTTCCTGCCTTTTTTCGGGGACGAGGGAGACTTGATAGGGTTTTAGCTCTAGCGAAATTGCAACCATTTCATCTATTGCAGCCATTTCTAGATTTAGTTTGGTGCTAATATTATTGTGAATTATTCGGACGTCTTTATCCTGAATGTGTCTGCGATCTTCTCTTAAATGAACAGTAATACCATCCGCACCCATTTTTTCTGCCATTAGTGCAGCTTTTAAAGGATCAGGCTCCTGCGTTTTTCTGGCTTCACGAATTGTCGCAATATGATCCACATTGACAAATAAACGGGTCACAAACTTTCCCCTTTAGTTATTGCCTCAGTAACTTTTATAGCTTTCCGTGTTTCTTTAACATCATGGGTTCTTACTATAGATGCTCCTTTAGTGACACCTATCACTGAAGCAGCTAGAGAACCTTCTAGTCTTCCTTCTGGTGGTGATTTTAATATGTTTCCAATGAAAGATTTTCTGGAGACTCCTATAAGAATAGGTCTTCCTAGTTCTATAAACATTTCAAGATTATTTAAGATCTCAAGATTATGTTTTTGATTTTTACCAAACCCTATACCCGGATCAATGGCAATTTGATCTGGGGAAATTCCAGCTGATTCAGAAATTTTTACACTTTCCTCTAGAAACTCTTTCACTTCTTGCACAACATTTTTATAACTGGGATTTTTTTGCATGGTATTTGGGGACCCTTTCATATGCATCAAAATCACCCCTGCACCGAACATAGATATCACATCAGCCATTTCTGGAGATTTTTGCAATCCCGTTATATCATTAATAATTTTTGCTCCTGCTTTCAAAGCCTCTTTAGCAACAATGGGTTTATATGTATCTACAGAAATAGGAATATCAATTATTTTAACCAAAGAGGAAATCACCGGTATCAATTTGTCTATTTCCTCCTGTTCGGAAATAGGCTTAGACCCGGGACGAGAACTCTCAGCGCCTAAATCCAGGAAATCAGCGCCTTCTCTTGTCATTTTTTCAGCCGTTGCCAGCACCTCATCGGTTGTATTACACCGACTTTGTTCATAAAAAGAATCTGGAGAGATGTTAATTATTCCCATAAAGCGGGTTTTTCCGCAATTTTCAGAAAAAGTAAAACGTTGCATAATATGGAATATTAAGAATTATATTTGAGATTTACTCATTTAAGCCTTGGCATAAAACAAAAAAAACTCCACTTACCTACCAACGGATAAGTGGAGTCTTAATTCTATAAACCTTAACAACCAGACCGATCAGGCAGGGCTAGGGTCTGGCATCCCACCACCTAATAGGCCTTCCTCAGGATCTGATTTTGGCTCAGTTTTCTTTGTCGGTGCTTCATCATCTTTTAAATTTTGAGTCGTCCCAGAGTCTTTATCATCCGAAATATCTTTTCCATCCAAAATATTCTGAATATCTTTAGCGTCTAAGGTTTCATGCTCAAGAAGAGCCTGAGCCATTTCTTCTAATTTGTCCCGGTTTTGTTTAAGTAGTTCTGTTGCCCGGGTATACCCACCCACGACCAATGTCTTTACTTCCTGGTCAATGAGCTTAGCGGTCTGGTCACTGAAATTCTTTTGACTGGAGAAATCTTTTCCTAGGAAAACCTGTTCTTCCTTAGAACCATACGTAAGGGGTCCCATTTTTTCACTCATTCCCCATTCACACACCATTTTGCGAGCCATTTCAGTTGCACGTTCAATATCATTTCCCGCTCCGGTAGTCATTTCACCTAAACAAATTTCTTCTGCACACCGTCCCCCCATCAAAATCGCAAGGCTATTTATAAGATAATTTCTCTGGTAAGTATGCTGTTCATCCATTGGAAGTTGCATAGTTACCCCCAAAGCTCTTCCACGGGGAATGATAGTAACTTTATGTAGTGGATCCGTTCCAGGTAATAAAGCAGCAACTAAGGCATGTCCGGCCTCATGATAGGCAGTGGTTTTTTTCTCTTTTTCAGAAATAACCATACTCCGCCTTTCCACACCCATCAATACTTTATCTTTGGCCTCTTCAAAGTCATTCATCGTCACAGCTTTTTTATCGTCCCTAGCAGCAAGCAAAGCAGCTTCGTTGACTAAATTTGCCAAGTCTGCCCCTGTAAACCCAGGCGTGCCCCGGGCTATAATTTTCAAATCTACTCCATCCGTCAAAGGCACAGTGGAGGTATGGACCTTCAAAATTCCTTCACGACCTTTAATATCAGGACGGCCCACTGTGACCTGTCTATCAAAGCGACCAGGCCTTAATAATGCAGGATCCAAAACATCTGGTCTGTTAGTCGCGGCAATCATGATAACTCCTTCATTATTTTCAAAGCCATCCATCTCAACTAAAAGCTGATTCAGGGTTTGCTCTCTTTCGTCATGACCTCCACCTAAGCCTGCTCCACGGTGCCTCCCTACGGCATCGATTTCATCGATGAAAATTATACATGGGCTATTTTTCTTTCCCTGTTCGAAAAGGTCGCGCACTCGAGATGCTCCCACCCCCACAAACATTTCAACAAAATCTGAACCACTTATGCTGAAAAAAGGAACATTTGCTTCCCCAGAAATGGCTCTCGCAAGCAAGGTTTTTCCAGTTCCAGGAGGTCCCACTAATAATACTCCCTTGGGTATTTTCCCCCCTAATTTACTAAACTTTTGAGGTTCTTTTAAAAATTCTATAATTTCATGAAGCTCTTCTTTAGCTTCATCTACCCCGGCAACATCCTTAAATGTTGTTTTATTTTTTGTGTCGTTTAATAATCGCGCCTTGCTCTTGCCAAAAGACATCGCCTTACCACCACCTGCTTGCATCTGCCTCATAAAAAATATCCAAATTCCTAATAGCAACAACATGGGAAACCAGGATATTAATATGCTCATGTACCAACTCGTTTGTTCTGGCGGAACAACAACAATGCGAACATTTTTTTGACGCAGAGATTTAATTAAATCTGGATCTTTAGGTGGTGCAGTCGTCTGGAATGCCTGACCATCCATATACTTTCCACTAATATTATCGCCGCTAATAACTACTTCGTTTATCTGCCCTTCTTCTACCTTATCCATGAAATCACTAAACACAACTTCAGATTGAGGGTTGAGTGGTTGATTGAACATATTGAATAAGGCAATGAGAACAATACCTATCACTAGCCAAAGCGCCAGATTTTTATAAAATTGATTCAAACTATTCTCCTTAAAACACTGAAAATGCGTATCTGTATATACCTATCCTACCACAACTATATTTTTATACTTCAATAATTTATAGCCCTATTTCCTTGAACAAAAAGGATTTTTCTTGTTTTATTAGTCACTCGGCAAAAATGAGCAATTCTTTGCCCATATACCCAGATAATATCATCTTTGTCATTTGTCAATATGGGAATCTTATGTCTCATATGCTTAGGTATCTTACTATCAATAAAAAATGATTTCAGTTTTTTATTCCCCGGGACACCCAAAGGGCGAAATCGGTCACCAGAACGAAAAAACCGGGCTTTAATGATAAAACCGGTTTTCTCTAAGTCCAGGAAGGCTTGCATGTTTGGGTTTAATGACGAATATTCCCTTTCACCTTTACCTTCTAAAATTTGAGTCTCTACCCTAATCTGCCCCTCAGTCAACTCTGTAAAACCTGGGATGAGGATGGGTGTCGGAAACGATTCTTGTTCTTTAGTATTTTCTCTGGGATTCTTAATTGTTTGTTGAAATACAACAGAGTCGTAACCGCAAGTAACTTTAATATTTCTTGGGATATTTAGCGTTTTCCCCACTTTTGGAGAATCAAAAAGGTCATTGACTTCTCGAACATGATGAGAAGTTATATGCAACATATTCCCTGCTATTTGGCAAAAAGTTTCGCGCACCAGTCTTTGCCTCAATGCAACTGGATGTGACAGAAAATCGTCGATATCCCAACAAATTTTTTTTCCGCTCTCTTCATGCCCCAAAACTTTTTGGCTAAAAATATCACTAGTTATTTGAGACAATAAATTTTCGTCTTCCCCAACAATCTCCGACATTTCTTGTAATTTTTTTTTAATATTCGGGTTATACGATTCCAAGTGAGGAATAAGTTCATGTCGAATTCTATTACGCAAATATTTTCTGTCTTTATTTGACAAATCATTGCGGAAGGGGATTTTGCTTAATTTAAGATAATTCTCCAAGTCTTTTCTATAAATTTCCCAAAAAGGCCTAATTATATTACCTCTTACTTGAGGAATTCCGACTAAACCCTTCAACCCCGATCCCCTAATAATATTCATTAGGATAGTTTCCACCCGATCATCCGCTGAATGTCCTAAAGCAATTTTATTACCTCCAACAGCCTTCAAGGTTTCATCGAAAAATTGATACCGAATTAATCTCGCAGCATCCTGAAAAGATTTTTTTAATTGAACTTTCTTATCTTCGACATCAATTTCCTTTAGAAAAAATGGTAGCCCAAGTTTTTCTGCGGCACCTTTAACAAAATCAGCATCAACATAGGACTCCTCTCCCCTTGCCATATGGTTAACATGGGCAACGAATAAACCATAGTTTTTGGTTTTAGAAAATCGATGGAGAACTTGCAAAAGAGCAATAGAGTCTGCCCCACCGGATACACCAACTACAATCTTATCTCCTGGAGAGACCAAATCACTTAAAATTTCATCTACCTGTTTAAGAAAATTCTCCATACCAACGTATTAAAGAATAAATTTTTATCAATGAGTTAGAGAGGGGGAAATAGAAAAAGTAATTATAATTTAAAATTCTTCCAATATTTTTTGTTTTCGTCTTTTATACTCATCTGCTGAAATCTTGTCTTGATAACGAAGGTTTTTAATTTCCCTCAGGTTTTGTTCTATTTTGTCAGGGTAGGAATTCAT
>CAZMBO010000018.1:0-17639 GCA_964564655.1 uncultured Nitrospina sp.
TAGGCTTCTCCAAACCTGTTTTCCAGATCGGGTTCTTCCCAAAAAGGTATTAAAACCAGACATGCTTGAAAAAAAATAAGAGCCCAAATGAAAACAGGTAAAGACCCAGATAGTATCGCCTCCCCTAATAAAACCAGAATTACTCCTATCATCATAGGGTTTCTTACATGTCTATATACGCCACGCGCCACAAAAAACTTTGGAGGATCATACGGGGCAGGTGTCCCGCCACCTCCGTATTCTGAGAACAGAGAGACGGAAACCCAACATAGGCTTGCACCCATGCCGATTAAAAGTCCACCTGGGAAAGATCGAATGAGGTCAAAACTCAGCGGGTATTTTTCAAAAATTCCGCCTGCCCGCGAAGACCAAAGAAGAAAACCGGGGATCACCCCCATAATATTCATAGGAAAAATGAAAAACGCTTTGATTAAAGGGGGCGTGATCTTCATGAATCTAGCTCAATAACTCTATCACTTTATTAACCGTAGTCGAATACCATCAATACTATAAACCCAATAGTGACAAAAGCTGAAAACCAGGCCATGAATTTAAGCATCATAATTTACCTCAAAAATATTTTTATCAGGGATTATCATACCAAATCTATACCTGAAAGCAGAGTACCCTAGCAAAAACAAAAATTCTAATTTTTCCTTCCACGTTCTGATCTTTCACGTTGAGATCGACCTCTTCTCGTAGCAGGCTTGCTATTTTTCCTCGAAGATGGACCTTTGCCGAAGAACCTCTTTTTCTGAGTCGACCTGGTCTTGAACCCCGAGGAACGACCTCTTTTCGAAGCAATGGATTCCGAATGATAGATATGATCTTTCTCCATCACTACAGATTTATTTGTTGCGCGTTCGATCTTTTTTAAATAACCGAGTTCTCCCAAGTCACATAAGGATAGAGCTATGCCTGCCGCTCCTGCCCTTGCCGTTCTGCCGATTCTATGAACATAGCTTTCTGGTTCGTTCGGCAATTCATAGTTGATTACATGAGTTATTCCATCTACATCGATCCCTCTAGATGCTATATCAGTTGCAACCAGAACACGGACTTTCCCAGTTTTGAATTTATTCAAAGCTTCTAACCGAGCCGCTTGTGACTTATTTCCATGAATTGCATCTGCCTTGATTTTTCCTTTACTTAGATTTTTTACAATCTTATTGGCTCCGTGTTTGGTACGAGCAAAGATAAGCGCTCTTTCGATAGTTGTATCTTCCAACACGGATTTTAACAATGCCCCTTTATTTTCCCGGTCTACAAATAATACCCGTTGATCGATTTTATCAACAGTAGTGGAAGGCGGAGTCACCTCAACTTTTACTGGGTCTTTTAAGAAGCTTTTGGTAAGACGTTGCACCTCATTAGGCATGGTAGCGGAGAACAACATAGTCTGACTATTTTTGGATATAAAGGAATGAATTTTTTTCACATCTGGAAGAAAACCCATGTCCAGCATTCGATCTGCTTCATCGAGAACAAAAACCTCTATCTTGTCGAGACGTAAATATTTCTGGTTGTGCAAATCCAATAATCTTCCTGGAGTAGCCACCAGAATATCAACCCCATATTTAAGGGCTTTAACTTGTTTTTCCTGTCTTACGCCGCCATAAATAACAGTTTGTTTTAAATTCAAATAGCGTCCGTAATCCTCAAAACTCTCCATGATCTGTACTGCAAGTTCCCGTGTTGGGGTCAGGATTAGAGAACGTATCTCCTTACGCCCAACTGGTTGACAATTTTCTTTCAAGCGTTGAAGAATTGGTAATGCAAATGCCGCTGTTTTTCCTGTCCCTGTTTGTGCGCACCCCAAAAGATCGCGGCCTTCTAAAAGATGCGGAACAGCTTGCATTTGGATGGGGGTTGGGTTCGAATATTCTTTCTCATTAACTGCCCTACATAGGGGGCTTATTAAATTTAGAGAATCGAATCCATTGGGTGCTTGTGGTGTTATGTTGTTATGCATAATTTCCTTATAAATTGAGTATAAAAAACGTCTTTTGACATACTTAGACGTCGTTAGATTAAACTCCGTAATCAGCGACTCGGTAGTCTTCTAACAAAAATTTTTAGGGGGTTTGAGCTTAGTGAGAAAACGGGGGAGAAAATCTGGGGTCGGATACTGCACAACCAAAAACCACTACACCTGTAATTCCCTAGACGGCTATAACCACTTAAAGTATACTAGGAGTATATAACAATCCCCCATAGAATACCAGACTTTAAATCTGTCCGACTTATTAGTAAAAAATGGATGCCACCGAATTTATTAAAACATTCATAATTCTCGTTGCCGTTATAGACCCGATTGGTAATATCCCTGTATATATTGCGTTGACCTCTCATAAAACAGATGCAGAACACAAATCTATTGCGCTAAAAACTTCCTGTTCAGCTGTACTTTTATTGGTAGTCTCATTTTTATTTGGGAAATATATCATTACCTTCTTCGGCATAAAAATGTCTGCTTTTAAACTCATTGGTGGAATATTCCTTGTCTACATTTCATTCACCATGTTGTCGAATGAAAAGAATTTCTATTCTTTTGTAGAAGAAGCCGATTGTAAGGAGGATATCTCGCTGATGCCACTTACATTTCCACTTTTTATTGGACCTGCCGCCCTCAGCATTGTCATCATTCAATCGGATGAGATTGCTACCCAACTTGAAAGAGTGATTATTTTATCCGAATTTATTCTAGTTGGGTTTCTAATTTGGATTACTCTCAAACTATGCAAGATCATATTAAACAGCCTTAGCAAAACAGGGATTAAATTCATTCATCAGATCATGGGATTACTCTTGGGTAGCCTCGCCATTGGCATAATCGCCGAGGAATTGAAAATTCTTCTTCCCGGTTTGTCATAATCAACACAATGTTTTGGTCCTCTGAACAAACAGAAGGTCAACTTAACCTAAAATAGCTTGGGGACGAACCACCAACTTTTTTAACACAAAAATATAAAAAGGGATGGCTTAACCAAGTAAGAACGGAGTATTGCATCAATTCTTGAACGCGTGATAGGAACCATACTTATTTTTACTTATTGATTTTCCTTGAAAAAGAGATACGCTAGAAAACACAAGGTGTTGCAGCAATTTTTTCCTGCACCTTGCATTTGATCAAGAAAAATGTTGCAACGTGAAGCGATGTAAAGGAAAATCGAATCAAATTCGGTTTTATACGTCACCACCCTCATTAGAAAACTGTTAACTGCAGGGAGGAGTGATGAATTCTCGTTAATTCAAGTTGGTGTTTGTTTATCAACATAAAGGTGTTTTGGTAGTTTTGTTGGGCCTCACGCAACACGGCTTTGTGAAACCCGTCAGGTCCGGAAGGAAGCAGCGGTAACAAAATCCCATGTGTGCTGTGAGATCCCCAGCAATTCTACCTTTAGTTCCATTTTGCTTTATAAGGTTCTCTATCCTATGGACTTCCAGGTTTCCGCCCGCAAATGGCGCCCTCAGAAATTTAGTGAGTTAATTGGACAAGAGCATATTGTCCGCACCCTTTCAAACGCAATAGAGCTGGAGCGTGTTTCACACGCTTTTTTATTTTCTGGTACTCGTGGCGTGGGCAAAACGACAACCGCGCGGATTCTTGCCCGTGTTCTCAATTGTGAAAAGGGTCCTATCGTTGATCCCTGTGGTCTTTGTACCTTTTGCACTGAAATAACTGAAGGAAATTGCATTGATGTCCAGGAAATAGATGGCGCTTCCAACAATGGGGTTCAGGAAGTTCGCGACTTGATAGATAACGTGCAATATGCCACCTCGGCAGCTCGATACAAGGTTTACATCATTGATGAAGTCCATATGCTTTCCAAAAGTGCTTTCAATGCATTGTTAAAAACACTTGAAGAACCTCCCTCACAGGTAATTTTTATTTTTGCTACAACAGAGCTAATAAAAATTCCTGAAACCATTCTTTCACGCTGTCAATGTTTTGAGTTCAAACCCTTGTCACAGTCCCAAATCACTCAACAACTGGAATTGATTTGCAAACAGGAAAAAATTGATATCGAAAAAAGAGGGCTGGAAGATATTTCAAAAATTGGGGCGGGAAGTATGCGTGATGCGCAGAGCTTGTTAGATCAGGTAATAGCTTATAGCGGTCGAAAAGTAGATGCTGAATCCGTTGAAGCGGTTTTGGGTATTGTCGGCGGAAATACTCTTGAAATTTTTATTGACCGGTTAATTGATCGACAACCAGCGGTTCTGGTTACATTGATACAGGAAATAGTAAAACAGGGAAAAGATCTTGGGTTATTTTGTCGCAGCCTTATGGAGTATTTAAGAAACCTTTTGATAGTGAAAATTTCAAATCAGCCTGAAACTTTGATTAATACCCATACCTGTAGTTTAGAGATCTTAAAAAAACAGGCAGAATATTTTCACGCTGATGAGCTACAGGTTATGTTTTCGGTTCTATCAAAAGCCGAAATGGAAATGAAAAGAAGCTCCCTATCGCAAATGGTTTTTGAAATGGCTTTATTACGATTGATAGAAACACGACCCTTTAAAAAAATCGATGAACTCATAGAAAAGATCAATCAGGCTGAAAGCCATGATATCGAGCCCGTTCAACACTTTTCAAGGAAAACAGATTCTAAAGAAAGTTCTCCTGTTTCAATAACGGCCAATCATAATACTCAGGTTTCATGGGATCAAATCAAGCAACAGGTTGCGCGTACAAAACCATTTTTTGAACATTATCTTGAAAAATGTCAGGTACCAGTACTTAGCGATAAAGAAATTCAACTGGTATTTTCTGATAACTTTACTTTTGATTTGGTAGAAGCACCCGAAAATATTCAGTTCCTGAAAGAAACCATAAAAACGGTTTGTGGTCATGATGTGGATATAAAATTAATCCTCGACACGTCTATTCAAGAATCGCCTGTTCAATCTTCTGCTGAAGAAAAAAAAAAGTTCATAACCTCTGAAACTGGAAAACAGAAATCTGAATCGGAAATTATTCAAGACGCTCTGGACATTTTTGGAGGCATTGTGGTCAAATGATAGTTATTACGAATAAGGAGGAAAATGTTCTTGGACATTTATAATTATCATGTTTGATAAAGGTTGGACAGGATTATTCAAACAAGCATCGCAAATGCAATCCAAACTTGCTGAAATTCAAGAAGGCTTGGCTGAAAAGACAATTGAGGTAAGCACCGGTGGCGGGATGGTAAAAGTTGTAGCAAATGGACTCAATGAGATCATATCTATAAGAATTGATGATGAGTTGATTAACATGAAAGACCGAGAAGTTCTCGAAGATTTGATTACGGGCGCCGTCAACGAAGCCAACAAAAAGGTTAAAGAATTAGCTCAGGGCGAAATGACAAAAGTGACCGGGGACATAAAATTTCCCGGCTTATTCCCCCCGACTTAAAAAATGTAACTTCGCAAATTTCTAAATTTTTTTTCAATACATTTAAATATGCTGTGAATTAAATTTAAAGGCATGGAGGTTTTTACGAACTTCATTAGGATAGGGCTATCCCTAGCAATACGTATGCCCAGAACATGAGAGAAAATGGAAAAACAATTTGTCACTCCCTATAGGACAGATGCCAATTAAAAAAGATATTGCTATATAACCTAGCGGCACCCTATGAAAAGACCAACAGCGATAACAGAACTTATAGAAGAATTGAAAAGGCTTCCAGGGGTTGGACAAAAGACTGCTGAGCGTCTGTCGTTCTTTTTGATGCGCAGTAAAGTCGATCAAGCCACCAAACTTGCGAATGCAATTCATAATATAAAAGATAAAATTATCCTCTGTTCTGTTTGTCACGGAATAACCGAAACTGATCCTTGTGGAATTTGTTCTAATAGCTCCAGAGACCAAAAACAGATTTGTGTCGTAGAAGAACCTTATGACGTTTACGTTATGGAAAATATGGGCTATTACAAAGGCGTGTATCATGTCTTAATGGGAGTTATTTCTCCGTTGGATGGAATTGGCCCAGACGATTTGAATATTGAACTTTTAAAAAAGAAAGTTGCTAGCAAAGAAATTCGAGAAGTGATTCTTGCTACCAATCCAGATATGGAAGGTGAATCTACCGCCGTTTATATTTCAAAATTTCTTAAACCACTAAATGTAAAAGTCACCCGCATCGCTAGGGGCTTGCCGGTAGGATCCGATATCGAGTACGCCGATTCTGTCACCCTGCTGAAATCGCTCGAAGGGCGTATGGAAATGGGCTAACCACTGGGTGTGGGACCATTAATATTCTTTTCTTTGCCTTTCGCGTAAATAGACCAAAAACTCTTAGCGTAAGAGCAATAAATCCCTTTTTAGGGGGTTCAATTCCGCTTGACAATATGGTAAAACAAAGCTAATTTTCAAACCTTTAAGATCGAAATTTCTCATAAAACCATTCCGGTGTGGCGCAATGGTAGCGCAATCGGCTGTTAACCGATGTGTTAGAGGTTCGAATCCTCTCACCGGAGCCATATAAACCGTCTCTAAGACGATTTTTTTTCGAACCCTGTCGAGGCCCGGCAGGGTTTTGGTTTTTTTGGAAACAGGTTGCATTGCTAAAAATGATTGGTTATCCTTTGCTAAGCAGGGAAATACCTTTTTCAACAATAAGATACGCCATGATAAACCGCCCTAGAAGAAACCGATTGACCTCAAGAATCCGCGGTCTCGTTGGAGAAACAACTATCCAACCTAAAAACTTGGTCTGGCCTGCTTTTGTTCAAGAAGGCAAAAACCAAAGAACACCTATTGATTCAATGCCGGGAATATCGCGACTTTCTATAGATCAATTGGTTGCTGATTCAAAAAAGGCTTTTGAATTAGGTGTTCCAGCGGTTGCTCTGTTCCCTGCCATTGATGATTCCCTAAAAAATCCAGAAGGTAAAGAAAGTTTAAATCCGGACGGTCTATTGCAACGAGCGGTTAAAGAATTAAAAAAGCAAGTACCTGAATTGGTCGTTATCACCGATGTGGCATTGGATCCTTATTCCAGCGATGGGCATGACGGTCTCGTCCAGGATGGACAAATACTCAATGATGAAACCCTGCCGCTTCTTGCCAGCATGGCAGTTGCTCAAGCTAGGGCTGGGGTTGATGTCGTCGCTCCTTCAGATATGATGGATGGACGGATTGAAGCGATTCGTTTGGCTCTTGATAAGGCTGGATTCGAAAATGTTTTGATCTGTAGCTATTGTGCAAAATATGCCTCAGCATTTTATGGGCCCTTTCGTGATGCATTGGAGTCGACACCTAAAGAAGGAGACAAGAAAACCTATCAGATGGATCCGGCAAATGCCCGCGAAGCCATCCGTGAAATACATTCGGACGAAGAAGAAGGAGCCGACTGGCTGTTGATCAAACCTGGCCTACCTTATCTTGATGTGATACGTTTGACCCGCGAACATTCTGAATTACCCATTGCCGCTTATCATGTCAGTGGCGAATATGCGATGCTAAAAGCAGCAGCAGAAAAAGGTTGGCTGGATTATGAAAGCTGCCTGATGGAATCTCTTTTGAGTATGAGACGCGCTGGAGCCGACATGATCTTTACCTATGGAGCTATTGATGCGGCTTCACTCTTGCAACAATAAAAAATTTTTAAACACGACCTCGTTTTTTCTAACTCTCGTCTTAAAAGGCCACCGTGTCTAAAACCGAATATTGGGTTCATGATTTAGACCCTTTCCTTTTTCAATTCACAGAAAATTTTGGCATTCGCTATTACGGACTAGCATACGCGTTAGGGTTTCTCGTAGCTATCTGGTTATTACATATTTTTTGCAAACATGGTAAAGCAGCTCTTACACAGGAAGAACAATCCTTAACTATTACAGCAATTATGGTAGGCGTCCTTTTGGGTGGGCGATTAGGATATATGTTTTTCTATGCTTTTCAGGATGTGATCCACCGACCATGGATTATATTCCAGGTTTGGAAAGGTGGTATGGCAAGTCATGGTGGGTTCATCGGTGTGATGATTGCGTGTTGGTGGATATCGAAAAAAAATAAAATTAACTTTCTACAACTCGGCGATATTTTATGTCCTTTAGTTCCTCCCGGAATTTTATTGGGCCGCATTGCTAATTTTATCAACGGAGAATTATGGGGAAAAGTTTCCACCGTTTCTTGGTCTGTCATCTTCCCGCAGAGCGCGCCACTTGGAACACCTCTTGAATTGATTGTGCCTCGACATCCATCGCAACTTTATGCAGCAGCATTGGAAGGATTATTGTTGCTTATTTATAGTCAATGGAGATTCTGGCGGACTGGAGTTTTAGCAACACCAGGTAGACTCACAGGAGAATTTCTGGCTTTCTATGCAGTAGTGCGTATTTTTGGTGAACAATTTCGCGAGCCCGACGCACCTCTCATTATGGACCTCAGCCGAGGTAGTTTTTATAGCCTTTTCCTTTTAGTGGCAGGCGCTTTTCTCATTTTCCGTTCGCGAAAAACAGCCTAATGCAGCCCCATACGACCGTTCACTAATAAAGGTTTGTATGCTTGCAGTGAGATATACAGGTAGTGTAAGCTGAGCTATTCAAGATATTAAGCAAATATTATTATTGAATCTTTATAAATATTATGAGTTCGGAATTATTATCTCCTGCGGGAAGTCCCGAAAAATTAAAATATGCTCTCGCCTATGGTGCTGATGCGGTATATGCAGGCATCCCAAAATTTTCTCTAAGGGCAAAAGAGAACCCATTTAAGGATCACTTGCTTAAAGATGCAATAGATTACACCCATAAAATGGGTAAAAAAATTTATATAACGGCCAATATTCTTCCTCCCAATCGAAAAATTGAATCTTTTAAAAAGTCTTTAGCTCAACATGCGGAGATGGGTCCAGATGCTTTTATTATGGCGGATCCGGGGATGATTCAGTTTGCCTTGAAGGAGTTTCCTGAAATTCCTGTTCATTTATCAGTGCAAACAAATACCATCAACTGGTCATCTGTAGAATTTTGGTACAACCTTGGGGTAAAGCGGATTATTTTATCGCGCGAATTATCTCTCGAAGAAATAACTGAAATTCATGAACGTGTTTCAGGAATCGAATTAGAATCTTTTGTGCACGGAGCAATTTGTATCGCTTATTCCGGCCGGTGCTTGCTTTCGAACTATTTTAATCACCGCGATGCGAATCAAGGAACTTGCACTAATAGCTGCCGTTGGGAATATGATATCCATGAGGAAAAAGGCAAAGACATGGAAGAGTATGTACCTATCAAAGGTCAGTACGCAATTGAGGAGAAGCAAAGAGATGGTGAGCTAATGCCTGTTGAGGAAGATGAGCATGGCACGTATATCATGAACTCTAAAGATCTTCGAGCCATAGAGTTTCTGGGCCCAATGAAAAAAGCAGGAATTGTATCATTTAAAATCGAAGGTCGCTCCAAATCAATTTATTATCTCTCCTTAGTCACTAGAGCTTACCGACGTGCTATCGATGATTTAGAAGAAAATCGAAATTTTAATCCCAGCCTGATAGAAGAAATAGGTAAGACAGCCAATCGAGGTTTTACCTCTGCTTTTCTTATTTCTGCAGCAAACCGCGAAACAGAAAGATTTGATTCCCCGCAAGAATCTAATCAGCCGCAGATTTTTGGAGGCCAGGTGGTCAATGAACGTTCGGGATGGATGGAGGTCGATGTCAAAAATAGAATCGAATTAGGGGATGAAGCCGAATGTCTTTCACCAAGCGGACAGTATAAATTTAAAATCAATGCTATGGAAACGATTACAGGAGAAAGTATTTCAGTTGCTCATGGAGGGAATGGAACAGTGTGGGTACAGGCAGATGGCCCCGTAGAACCTTACGCTTTATTAAGCCTGCTAAAAAATACCGTCTGAAATAACGCAGATCCAAAGCAAAACTTTCAGAAGTGGTTATTACTCCGGGATGTTTTTGTTCTAGTCATTTTTTGTGGAATTGGCCCAGGAAATGGAAAGTAGGATTGCAAATATCAAAACTACCAATACCCAATCTGTGAAACTACTGATTTTATAGTCAAATATATCCTTCGCCAGATTGCCGTCAAAAGCCAAGGCAAGCACAGTAATTACTAGTAGTATAAAGATTTTCTTCAAAGATTTATTTCCTTGAAATGACTTCCGCACTCCAATAGGAGATTTTACACAAAATATATTCTGAGTCCATCTATTGCAAAGGATAAAATTTTTTGTTCTCTATTTAAAAGCACCTTATAATGACTGTTCTTTAATTTTTTTTTCAACATTAATACAAAAAGAGAAAATGCCAGTACCCGTTTTTCAAGCACTTAAAATAGGCTCTTATATTTTTAGGCAAAAGATGAAGGGAAACAAACGCTACCCTTTAGTGATGATGCTTGAACCTTTATTCAGGTGCAATCTGGAATGCATTGGATGTGGAAAAATTCAAAAACCCAATGAAATATTGAAGCAAAACATGAGCCCCGAGAAATGTTTTAAAGCCGCTAAAGAATGTGGTGCTCCCATCGTTTCCATTGCAGGGGGTGAACCTTTAATGCATCCTGCTATTGTTGAAATAGTCGAGGGCCTAATAACTCAGAAACGATTTGTTTACCTATGTACTAATGCTATTTTATTGAAAGATTTTTTGGATCGTTTGCCAGTAAGCCCCTATCTGACCCTTTCTGTACATCTCGATGGCATGGAAGAAGATCATGATCGGGTGGTTGATCAAAAAGGTACCTTCAAACTTGCAACGGAAGCAGTAAGAGAAGCTAAGAAAAAGGGTTTTAGAGTTACCAGTGCTACCACATTTTTCGAAGATACTACTATTGAAAAAGCAGAGAGATTCTTGGACTTTTTAAAACCCCTTGGTATTGACGGAATTACCATGGCCTCTGCTTTCAGATACCCGGACGCACCTGATCAGGATCATTTTTTTGGCAGAAAGAAAACTTTTGAATTTTTTGATAAGCTTCTTGAAAAGAATAAAAATGGTCGTTGGGATATCAATCATTCGCCCCTGTACCTAGAATTTTTAAGAGGAAAGCGCGATTACTCATGTACCCCTTGGGGCAATCCAAATTACTCTGTCCTCGGTTGGCAAAAACCCTGTTACCTTCTTGATGAAGGTTATGCTGAAACATTTAAAGAATTGATGGAAACCACAGAATGGGAAAACTACGGTCACAAAAACAATGAAAAATGTGCTGACTGTACTGCCCACTGCGGTTATGAACCAACGGCTGTTGATGAAGCTACTTCAACCATTCGCGGCATGATGGATTCTACAAAAATGGTATTCCAATAAACTAGTTTCTGTCTAGTGACTCAGGAAGAACCGTTTTATCGTTGATAACAGCATCCCTCAATTGTTCTGAAGTAAGGCCCTTTGCCATTTTAAGGTTTGCACCTTCCAACGAAGCACCTTTAAGTTCTGCCTGCATCAGATCGGCCATTACAAGGTTGGTATTTTTCATATTGGTGTTTCTCAAGTTTGCCCATCTCAAATTTGCACCCCTTAAATTTGCTCCTTCAAGATTGGAGTTTTCTAGATTGGCTTTTTTGAAATAAGCACCGTAAAGGTAAGCTCCTTCAAGGCTTGCATTTTTTAAGTTTGCGCCTATTAATACGGCACCCTTCAGCTTGTAGTTTTTTAAGTCCGCAAGAACTCCTTCCTGTCCATTTGAATCCAGCCATTTTTTATGTTCGGACAGAATTTTTTTTAAATCAGAGTTTAGGTCGTTCATCACTTATCGATTGAAGATCCATTTGTTATCAATGCTTGTTTTATCATTCTGCAAAAATAGGGTTTTATTGTAGAATAGTGGTTCCGATTAATCAGGTGCAAGATAACATGAACAGATATGATGTCATAGTAATAGGAGGAGGTCACGCAGGTTGTGAAGCAGCTTTAGCCTCTGCTCGAATGGGTTGTGCCACGGCGTTGATCACCCTTGAAGCAGATAAGATTGCCCTAATGCCATGCAACCCCGCCATCGGAGGGGTAGGAAAAGGACATATTGTTCGTGAGATTGATGCCCTCGGAGGTGAAATGGCTAAGGTTATTGATGAGACCGGCATCCAGTTTCGTTTATTAAACTCTTCTAAAGGACCCGCAGTCCACGGTTATCGTGCCCAGGCAGATAAACACCAATACAAAAATGCCATGCGTCGGGTTCTTGAAAACACCTCTAATCTGGAGCTTCTCTTTGAAGAAGTTGATGAACTGATTTTTGAAAACAATGAAATAAGAGGAATACGAACTGCTAGCGGTTTAGAATTTCAATGTGGTTCTGTTGTCATCACTACCGGGACTTTTTTAAATGGTCGAATACATATTGGACTAGACAGTCGTCCTGCAGGCCGAGTAGGTGAAAAACCTTCAACAAAATTATCGCAATCGTTTCTGGCCGCTGGATTCGAACTCGGGCGCTTGAAGACAGGCACTCCGCCGCGATTGAAACGAGACAGTATCGATTTTTCCCGATGCGTCGTGCAAGATGGAGATGCTATACCCCGACCTTTTTCTTTTTCCACATCTCATATACAACGCAAACAGGTACCATGTCACATCACCGCAACGAATGAGAAAACCGCAGAAGTGATTCACAATAATATGGACCGGTCACCATTATACAGCGGCATCATCGAGGGTGTAGGACCCCGCTATTGCCCTTCAATTGAAGACAAGGTGATTAAATTTCCCGATAAGAAATCGCATAATATTTTCTTGGAACCGGAGGGCCTAGACACAGACTGGATTTACCCCAATGGTATTTCCACGAGCATGGATGAAGATGTGCAACAACAATTGGTTCGTACGATTCCAGGATTAGAAAATGCTGAAATTGTTCTTCCCGGTTACGCAGTGGAATACGATTTTGTTCCGCCAACACAGTTAACGCCCTCCCTTGAAACAAAACGGGTGAGCGGACTATTCCATGCAGGGCAAATTAATGGGACATCCGGTTATGAAGAAGCAGCTGGTCAGGGGTTGGTGGCGGGAATCAACGCGGCACTTAAATCGCAAAAACGCAAACCGTTTTTGTTGACAAGAATGGACAGCTATATCGGTGTGCTTATTGATGACCTCGTTACTAAAGGAACACAGGAACCCTATCGTATGTTTACTTCCCGTGCCGAATATCGGCTGATTCTAAGACAGGATAATGCCGATCAACGGTTAATGGGAAAGGGTCATGAACTGGGTCTGGTCAGCGGAGAACTTTATAATCATTGCATGGAAAAATACAATGCTGTAGAACGTGAGATTCAAAGATTAGAGTCTACAACCGTAGCACCCAATCCAGACACTCTAACACGCCTGTCGAAACTTGGAATTCATGAATTGCGCAATGCAACGACCTTGAATGTTTTATTGCGTAGGCCGGAAGTAAAGCATGATGAATTGCTGCGTGCCTTCGAGGGAGAAGAAGTCCCACAACTAGTCGGCGAACAGGTAGAAATTCGTATCAAGTATGAAGGTTTCATCGCTCGCCAGAATCAATTAGTAGAAAAACAGAAAAAGTTGGAGCACTTCCGAATTCCGGAAAGTTTTCAGTATAAAGGTGTTTCCGGCCTTTCACATGAAGTAGCGCAAAAACTAGAGGATATTCGCCCTGTCACACTTGGGCAGGCATCGCGCATCTCAGGTATCACGCCTTCAGCTATCAGTCTCATAATGTTATTGCTTGAGAAAAATCGTGAGCACTTCTAATATAGTCTCCAGACACAGCGATTCCATTCAATGGCAAATTGAAGTTAATAAAAAAGACATCGCCTACATCGTTAGCATCTTTGAAGGTTACGATCATCTTGCTGTGGTCCGAACGGTTAATCCTTCATGCGGTCTTATAGAACTGATGATCTCTCCAGATTTTCTGGAAGATACTCGAAAGCTCACCGAAGCCCTTGCTAAGGAAATTCCCTTCCGCCTGATTAATACCCAACTGTAATAGATCAAAACCCATCTCAGAAAAAAAATCGCCAAGTATTATGAGCTAAAATTTTTTCGACATGGAATTGTTGGAGCTTTTTCTAGAAGGAAAAAGTATTATTCGCTAAATAGAATTCACCAAATTTCAACGAGCGTGGTCCATTAGTAGTGAATGAGGGAATGGATAGGGATGTCTTTAAGTTTTTTTCGTCCGTTCAGAAAATCCAATTCGATGAGAAATGCGACTTCTTCGATTTCTACATATTCAAAATTATTGCGAATCAGATTTAGTGTTGCCGCCAGAGTTCCTCCGGTAGCCAGAACGTCATCAATGAGGACAATACGCTCACTGGGTTGAAAGGCATCCTGATGAATTTCAATGGTATCGGTTCCATATTCTAAAGAGTAGGTTTCTTGATAAGTTTTATAAGGAAGCTTTCCTGGTTTTCGAATCATCGTGGTACCTGCCCCCAACGCATATGCCAAGGCGGATGCAAAAATAAAACCGCGTGCCTCAATTCCGACAACTCTGTCAATCTGCTTGTTTATGTATCTTTTTTTAAAAGCATTAATAGTTTTTCCAAATGCGGACGCATCTGCAAGAAGTGGGGTGATATCTTTAAATATAATTCCTTCCTTAGGAAAGTCAGGAATATCGCGGATGATTTGTTTTACGGATTCCATGGATGGACCTTTCTTTAATTGACTGGGAACGATACATTGCAATTTAGTTTTTTATCAAATATATCTGGCGTTGAAAACTTTATCTTTTCACTGGTAAATATTTTACAGGATTTTTGGGTTCTGTATCGTTGCGTACTTCAAAGTGAAGATGAGGTCCCGTTGAACGCCCAGTACTTCCCATTAATGAAATTCTTTGTCCTTGTTTTACGCGAGCACCTTTTTTTACCAGTATCTTTGAATTGTGCGCGTAAACGGTTGTCAGGTGGTTTTTGTGCTCTAATATAACCATCTTTCCGTAACCCGTTGGGCCCCAACCGCTGAAAACAACTTCCCCTGCTGCGGCAGCATTTATAGGCGTTCCTTTAGGTGCAGCTATATCGATTCCTTCGTGCCTACGTCCGTTTCTGTTACCGAACCCAGAAGTAAGAGTGCCTTTTGTAGGCCATATAAGAATTCCTTTACGAGGTCTGACAGTGGGTATATTTTTTTTGCTCGCAGATCTGAAGCGTGAAGAATCCGAAGGAGTAGAAGTTGTAGGAATAGAAAGTACACGTCTTGCACCGGGAATCCATAACTGAGTTCCCACTTTGATTTTTGATGTATCTCGGATATGGTTGGCTCGGCTTAGAACTTCCATATCGATTTCATATACTTGGGCAATACGATACAAAGTCTGGCCTTTTTGAACCGTGTGATAAATACCATACTGAGTCTCTGGCCAAGGGTCGAACTGAAACCCCTGACAGGCTGTTAAAAATAAATAAGTTAATAAAAATAAGATTTTAAAAAATTGATGGAAGGGCATTATTTCGAAGCGAAGTGAGATATAACTCATTGAAAATTATATCATTTTTTCAAATATATTTACAAGTTACTAAGCATCCTGTATAAACAAAAAATCGATTTAAGTCCGCTTTTAGTCACAACAACAGTGATGAAAATTAATAAAACTATTACATTATTTATAACAACGTGGATGTTGTTAGGGTGTGGTCAAAGCCAACCTCCGCCAGATATTTTTGCATTACCAGTTTCTTATATGGTTGGCAAAAAGCCTGAGGTTGTCGTGGCCCACGATATGAACAACGATGAGTTTCCTGATTTAATTGTTGTAAACTCTGCAGGAAATTCGCTGAGCTATTTCGAAGGCATAGGTGATGGAACTTTCAAAGATGCCCAGACTATTGAAACGGGCCGTGAACCTTTTGCAGTTGAATTGGCTGATTTCAACGGCGACCGTATCGCTGATATCGCTTTATGCAATTATGGCGATGGTCAAGTTTCAATTATTCTCGGGCAAAAAGATGGACTTTTCAGACTGAAGACCAACGTAAAGGTAGGGCGCCTGCCCATTGCCATAGCCTCGGGAGATTTTAACAACGATGAAATAAATGATCTCGCGGTAACTCTTCGATTCAACAAAATGATCATACTTCTAGGTGTTGGCGATGGCACCTTCAAAGTAGCAGAAGCGTATCAAGCATCACCCACTCCCGCTCATATGACCATCAGCGATTATAATGCCGATGGTAATAAAGATATTGCTCTGGTACTCAATGCGGTTAAGGTGCGTTATTTAAAAATTTTTTACGGTAACGGCGACGGAACATTTGCACCACCCAAGTTGATTAAGGGCGGCAGTCAATCCTCCTTTCTCGCACATCATGATATAAATCTAGATGGAAAACTCGACCTATTGACGTCGAGCCCTATGAAAGATAGCCTCAGTATTTTTATGGGGGATGGAAAAGGGGACTTCACCAAATTGCAGGATTTTGCAGGGGAAAAAGGACCTCATAATATTGTAGTTGGGGATTTCACCGGCGATAAAATTCCCGACATTGTTGTTTGTAATCGACGCAGCGCGTCCATTTCCGTTATTCCAGGTAACGGCGATGGGAGCTTTGTATATCCACACTATAATTATGTTGTCGGATCGCAACCTAGATCCATTACCGGTGCTGATTTTAATCGCGATGGGATGATGGATATTGCTGTAGTACTGTATCAAAAAAAATTACTTGAGGTCTTCTTAAGAAAGGCAAGCGCCCCACCGATGGATATATAAGATCCCACTTTAGAAATTCATCTATTGTTTCGAATCAAAAAAGGGTTCGCCCCTGTAGTCAAATATACCAAAAAACCAGAGAAAGACTTGGAAGCTTATAGCTGGTGACCCATTGGTCACCAGCCCAAGCGACTACATTTCGTTTCCTAATCCATTATCGTCGATCGGCAAGAGATTATCTTCCTCTATGGCAAGGGCCACTCGTGGATCCGATTTTAAACTATTTTTAATGACATCCAACAGGGTAGAAGCATCTGAGTAAAAGTTATTCAGAGAAGCCTCATCCACCTTTCGAAGTGAAAGTTCCTCATAAAGATTGACCAGATTTTCTGTAAGCAATATGGATTCGGCAATCTCTGAGTAGGGGATATTGCGTTTTCTGCTTTCGATGGCCCTTTCAGCATAAGCTATCCATATGTCCACATCCGCAGGAGGGTTGCCCAGATCAATATAGCTCTTCCTCATCTTTTCTTTTCCATACCTTTTCAATTCCTCTACTTTGTTTCTCCCCCACGCATCCAAAGGCATCCCATGAGCCCCTTGGCAAATATGTTTTAGTGAAAAGACAAGTCGATTCAATTGACTGTCTATTTGCATTCCATAATCAGAATATTTTTTTGCCTCAGCTATCCTTTCAAAAACGTGCCATGCCCCGCCGCGTTTTTGAACCACCATCCGTCTTTTGTTTAGTGCATTGGCCTCTGCAAGACAGCTCTCTTCACTATTAATTGAAGAGTTTGAAGTCGAAATCGTATTGAGTTTTTTTACCAACCTGTCATCAATAGGCAAAGCAAGTTTCTCACCTATTGAAAACATAGTTGATTTTGTTTTTTTTATCTCCTCTTTTCGTACCCAGGTGTTTTCTTTAAACGGCATTTGCATAGGTTCATCCTGAGCGGCCTCTGGACTACAACTCATTACCAGAACCCCTCCAACGATTACGCAAAAAATAATCTGTAAACGCTTCATTTTAGACATTCTCAGCTCTCATG
>CAZMBO010000018.1:17739-28992 GCA_964564655.1 uncultured Nitrospina sp.
ATTACGCAAAAAATAATCTGTAAACGCTTCATTTTAGACATTCTCAGCTCTCATGATTTTAAAAAATGATTTAATGTTGTACACTAATTTTATAGCGCCTGCATAAAAATGAAATTAAAGAAGCCTAGCCAATTCTGCCTTTACAATAACTAGATACGGCAAAAACTGGACAGGCTTTTTGAGTAATAAGCGGTTTTATCGTTAAGCTTTATAAACCTAATAATATCAAAAATTTCTATATCATTAAAATCTAAAAATTACTTTATTTTTAGATTCAATCCTTTGCAATTGCCTGTCGGTATCGACCAAGTGCCATCAAAGGAAAGAAATGCTGGTACATATGGTATTTGATGAAGAAATGGGCGGGAAACCCCGTTCCTGTAAATTCATCTTCCCACCAGGTTCCCAATTCATTTTGATTGCGTAATAAAAATTCCACACCGCGTTTAGCTACATCACCCTTAGCTTCACCACCTGCGATCAGTCCCAGTAACGCCCAGGCTGTTTGAGAAGCTGTGCTATTGCCACGTCCACGCAAACTAGGCTCTTCATAACTCTGGCAGGTTTCACCCCATCCACCATCTTCATTTTGATGTGTCTCTAACCATAGAATGGCTTTTCGACTAAAAGGTTGATTCATGTCTTCCCCCATTGCCAATAATCCGTTCAAAGCCAAAAATGTTCCATAAATGTAATTCACGCCCCAACGACCAAACCAGCATCCATCCAGCTCTTGGTTATCCTTTATAAACTTTAAGGTACGAGCAACTTGAGGGTGTTCCTTTTTAAACCCCCATGTGGACAACATCCATAAAATTCGACTGGATACATCAACGGTAGGCGGATCGAGCAAAGCCTTATGGTCAGCAAAAGGAACTTCATTAAAAACCTCTTTATCATTATCGATATCAAAAGCTCCCCATCCCCCATTTTTACTTTGCATGCTAAGCAACCAATTCATGGCTCTTTGACATTCGCCAAGCTTGTTCTGGACATCGGGAAGTTCTAACCGATTTAAGGCCATTAAAATTTCTGCGGTATCGTCTGTATCGGGATACAATTCATTATAAAACTCAAACGCCCATCCACCCGGTTCCGCATCCGGGTTTTTAATTTTCCAATCGCCACGTTTGACCACCTGTTTAGAAAGAATCCACTCACCGGCTTTTATCAAGGCAGGGTGATCCGTAGGAACTCCTGAATCCATTAGAGCATTCAAACAAATTGCAGTATCCCATAAAGGTGAAACGCAGGCCTGCATCCAAAGCCTGTCTTCTTTTTCTAAAAGAAATCGATCAACCGCCTCCATTCCTTTGACGCACGCGGGGTGTTCCTTGGAATACCCCAAAAAATGCAAAGCTAAAAGAGAATTGAGCATAGCAGGCTGGATTCCAGCCCAATCCCCTTCCTCTTCCTGGTGCTCCACCGTCCATTTTTCTACCTCACGCATTGCCATTTTTCGAAATGGTTTCCAGGGAAATTTACTGGCGAGTTTCAGTATACGGTCCAAATAGATAAATGTATTTCTCCAGCTTGTGAACGGCAAGCCGCTGGGTTTAAAATGGAGGTCGTGGTCGTTTTCCGTAAACAACTCCTGAACATCCCGACCTGCGGGCAAAAGGTGCACCGGCTCAATAGAACGCACCAGAGAAAGCGGCACTACGGTTCCCCTCGACCAACTGGAAATTTTGTAAATATTAAAATAGAAACTATTGGGCAATAAAATGATTTCCATGGGAATGGCAGGGCAAACATCCCAAGATATCTGACCGAACATAGCGAGAAATATTTTTGTGAAAACACGGGTCTTCTTTATACCACCGTTTTTTCGGATTGCGTTTCTAGCGCGCACCATTTCTTCCCGGTCGGCCGGCACCCCTGCAATTTTTAACGCCATATAAGACTCAACCGTAGAATTGATGTCGCACAAGCCACCATGAAAAAGTGGCCAACTACCATCTTCCCGCTGCATATGAAACAGGTAATTGACTATCTTTTTTTGCCGTTCGGCGTCCAATCGATCTGTGAAATGCATGAAGAAAATCAGTTCGGCAGAAATGGTCACATTAGCCTCCAGTTCATCTACCCAATAGCCCTTTTCATGTTGACGAGATAACAGATAATCTTGTGACCTCTCGATAGAACGGCCTAACACATCCTCAGTCATCGTCGAACCATCAGATGACGCAGAGGTTTCTTCCATTTCCGTAAATTTATCCATATTTTCCATGCAGTTAGCTAATATTCTCAAAATTTCCAGAGAGAAGACTAAATTAACCCATTTTATGCTATAAAGCAAAACTCACCATATAGCGGAGCCAAACAAAACCCATTGACAATGTTATAAATCTCTTTTAACATGCAGGGTTTAAAACATTTGAAATTTAACATCAAAAGAATCGGCATATAATGAAAACAACTTATTTTGCAAAACCTGGCGAAGTCGAGAAAAAATGGGTGCTGATTGACGCAACAGATAAAGCTCTGGGAAGAATCGCCAGCAAAGCCGCATCAATAATTCGCGGAAAAACCAAACCAACTTTTACCCCGCATACAGACACCGGGGATAATGTAATCATTATCAATGCCGCTAAGGTAAAGCTAACCGGAAAAAAATGGGACGACAAAATCTATTACCACCATACTGGTTGGTCTGGAGGAATCAAATCCATCACCGCTAAAGAAATGTTGGAAAAAAAGCCTTCGGATCTGTTGCAAAAAGCCATTCGTGGAATGTTGCCTAAAAATAGATTGGGTCGCACCTTGAACAATAATTATAGAATATACGATACGGCAGAGCATCCACACGGAAGCCAGAATCCCGAAAACGTAGCTATTTAATCGCCTTAAAGAAAAGACGGAGAGTAATAACAATTATGATCGAACGATTTTATGCAACTGGAAAGCGAAAAGAATCCATAGCGAAAGTATGGGTTCAAGCGGGTAAGGGAAATATCACTGTTAATAATAAATCCCTTAAAGAATATTTTTGCCGCGAAAGCTTGGAATGCATTATCAAGCATCCTTTGATCGAGACTGATACTCTTAAGTCGATTGATATTAAAGCTACAGTTAAAGGAGGCGGGCTTTCAGGCCAGTCTGGTGCTCTTCGTCTGGGTATTTCCCGAGCTCTTATTTTGACCAACTCAAGTCTACGAGCACCTCTCAAAAAAGCAGGATTCCTCACCCGAGATTCCAGGTCTGTAGAAAGAAAGAAATACGGGCAGCCTGGCGCACGTAAAAAATTCCAGTTCTCTAAGAGATAAATAATCAACTGGCAATTTTCTTTCGTATCGTATCCGAGTACGTGTTTGAGCTTTGCCAAGCCGCAAAACCTTGCAGGAAAAAGACACCTCTTTTTCTCAAAAACCATTATTATTGAAGTAGAATCCTATCTTTATAGGAGTTTTTTATTATGATAAAAGTTGGCATTGCTGGAGCCAGCGGATATACCGGACTCGAATTGATACGCCTTCTGGCAAATCACTCTGAAACCGAATTATCCGTTTTGACTTCCGAAACATATAAAGGAAAATCTATTTCCGATGTCTTTCCGTCATTAAATGGAATCATCGACATTGAACTGCAACCTCTCGATAGTGGAATTTTCAAAACCTGTGATGTTGTCTTCCTTGCGTTGCCCCACACTACCGGCATGGATAAATTGCCGCAAATAATAAAATCAAATTGCAAGGTAGTGGATCTTAGTGCGGACTATCGATTAAAAGATGCTGATGCTTACCCGAAATGGTACGCGCTGACTCACACACATCCTGAGTTATTGTCTCAGACTGTATATGGTCTTTCAGAATTGCACCGCGAAAAAATCAAAAGTGCGCAGGTGGTCGCTAACCCAGGCTGCTACCCTACCAGTGTGATTCTTGCTCTCGCACCATTAATGAAAACCGATTGGGTAGATTTAACCAGCATTATCTCTGACAGTAAATCGGGTGTTTCAGGTGCAGGGCGAAAACTATCTACAATAACTCATTTTTCTGAAGCAAATGAAGGTGTGACCCCTTATAGCTTGGTCGGCCATCGTCATACCCCCGAAATGGAACAGGAACTTTCAGGTCTAGCCGGAAAACCTATTAAAATAAGTTTTTCTCCTCACCTAATTCCAATGAGTCGAGGAATGCTGAGCACGGTTTACATTAATTTAAAAAAGAAATTAAATGAAGACGATCTAATCGAGCATTATCAAAAGTTTTATGGCAATGAATACTTTATTCGAATCCTAAGCAAAGGCAAGCTTGCCAGCACTCATCCTGTTTCCCATTCCAATTTCTGTGATATTGGGATCAAAGTAGATACGCGGGTGGATAGGCTGATCATTACAAGTGCCCTAGATAACCTTGTAAAGGGTGCTTCTGGTCAAGCCATTCAAAATATGAACATCATGCAAGGGTTTGAAGAAAAACTAGGTCTTCAATCACCCGGAATTTTCCCATAAAAAATCATGAAGATATTAAAAAACCGAAATCCTTCAGTGCCGGGCTTTAAAGCAACAGGGCTACATTGTGGAATAAAGGACAAAAATATCAAAGACCTCGCTCTTATAGTATCCGAGGTTCCCGCGACAGCTGCAGCTGTGTTTACCAAAAACCGAGTTGTCTCTCCGGCTGTCATCTGGAGTCGTAAAGCACTCGCAAAGTCAGGTAGCTGCCGCGCTGTTATCGTTAATAGTGGCAATGCAAATACGGTGACCGGTCCAAAAGGGTTAAAAGATTGCGATAAGATCACTAAAAAAGTGGCGGAAGAACTTGGCATTCTACAAAAAGAAGTTTTCATTGCTTCCACCGGGATTATTGGTATACCTCTTCCCTCAGAAAAAATTATAAAGGCCACTCCAAACCTGATTGCAAAATTAGGAGGGACAGCTAAAAATTGGACCGATGCATCCGAGGCCATCATGACCACCGATCTGATACCCAAATCAGACTACATTAGATATTCCTTTAAAAGCAAAAACATTGCCATTGGAGGGATTACCAAAGGTTCGGGCATGATCCACCCCAATATGGCAACCATGCTTGGGTTTTTATTCACCGATGCAGTCATTGACGCAAAAACCCTAAAAATAGCCTTGAAAGAAGCAATAGACCGCTCCTTTAACCGCATCACAGTAGATGGGGACAACAGCACCAACGACTGCGTTGCAATCCTTGCCAATGGAAAAGCAAAAAACCCAACCATAAAACCAAATACTCCTGCCTATCGAGAATTTTTAAAAGCTTTGATGAAACTGAGCAAAAACCTAGCCTCCAAAATTGTTCTCGATGGAGAAGGAGCAACCAAGTTCGTCACGGTACGGGTTCAGGGAGGAAAAACACGTAAACAGGCATACCTTATTGCCAACTCTGTTGCTACCTCATCTCTTGTTAAAACAGCATTATTTGGAGAAGATCCAAATTGGGGACGTATTTTTTGTGCCGTAGGAAATGCCGGTGTACCCTTTAATCCTGATAAAGTAGATATTTTATTAAATAAAAATTTGCTTTTAAAAAATGGAAATCCGACTAATCTGCCTCAAAAAATACTAGAAAAAGCAATGCAAAAATATGAAATCAACATCATCATTGATTTAAAATGTGGCAAAGAATGGGAGGAAGTTTTAACCTGCGACCTATCCTACAATTATGTAAAAATAAATGCAGAATATACCACCTAGCTTAATAGAATCTATCAAAATACATCTTTAAACAAACAAATATAAAAATGGCACTAAGACCCATCAAAAATTGCTTCGATCCAGTTCTAAGAAAACAATGTGAAATCGTTAAAAATATTGATGGAGAACTGATCACCCTTTCTAAGGATATGATTGAGACCACCTTGGCTGCCCCGGGAATTGGTTTGGCAGCAAACCAGGTTGGGGTTCCTTGGAGGGTTTTTGTAGTTAATATGGGAGTCGAAACAGATACCGATAATTTGATCACTCTCATCAATCCAGAAATCACCGCTATGGAGGGTAGCGAATCTGGCGAAGAAGGTTGCCTAAGCATTCCTGATGTGGTTGTCGAAGTGAATCGCGCAACGCAAATTGAAATAAAAGCTGTTGACCTTAATGGTAAGGATATTCGCTATGAAGCCAGCGGCTTGCTCGCCCGAGCCTTACAGCACGAAATGGATCATTTAAACGGTATTTTATTTTGGGACAGCCTGGGAAAAATCAAGCGGGATATTCTAAAGAGAAAATTTAAAAAGAAACTTAAAGAGCAGGAAGAATGAACATAGTGTTTATGGGAACCCCCGAGTTCGCGCTTCCTACATTAAGAAAAATCTACAACTCTTCCCATTCTATTATATCTGTAGTAACCCAACCCGATCGACCCAAAGGCCGCGGGCAAATAAAGGTCGCATCTCCCATTAAAAATTTTGCCATTAAAAATAATATTCCTTTGCTACAACCTGAAAATGTCAACGCTGAAAATTTTATTCAATCTCTTTTAGAAAAGCGCCCAGATTACATCATCGTGGTCGCTTTCGGACAGATACTCAGCGAAGCCCTACTCAAAGTGCCTAAACAGTTTTGCATCAATTTACATTCCTCTCTCTTGCCAAAATATCGGGGGGCTGCCCCCATTAACCGTGCCATCCTTAATGGAGATGTCCGCTCGGGGGTCACTACGATGATAATGGACAAAGGAATGGATACAGGAGACATATTACTCACCAGAGAAACCTCAATAGAGAAAGATGACGATGCACAATCCTTACATGACAAACTAGCCGAGCAGGGTGGAAAACTGGTTCTTGAGACCCTTGCTCGTTTAGAAAAGAATAATCTTTTGCCTACACCTCAGGATCCTGATTTGGCTAGTTATGCTCCAAAATTAAAAAAGGAAGAAAGCCTGATCGATTGGAAAATGGCTGCCAATAATATCTTAAACAAAATTCGAGGCTTGACCCCCTGGCCAGGAACACATACTTTGTTTAACGAAAAAAGGCTTTGTATCTTAAAAAGCGAAGTCATTAAAGGTGAACCTTCAGATCGCCCTGGTTATATTGAACGTATCACCGATTCCGGCATTGAAGTTGGCACAGGGGAAAAGCGATTAAAAATTACTGAGCTTAAACCCGAAGGTAAAAAGGCAATGCCAGTAAAAAGTTTTCTCTCAGGTTATAAAATTAATCCCGGAGACAAATTGGGGTAAATTTTTACTATTAGAAAATTCAAGGAGTCAATATGCCAAGAACTTTGGTTACAGGTGGGGCAGGGTTTTTAGGATCCCATTTGTGCGAATACCTACTTGATAAAGGCCACGAAGTGATCTGCATGGATAATTTGATCACGGGGTCGAAACAAAATATTTCCGGCATCAAAAGTGGTAACTTTCGTTTCGTCAATCATAATGTATCAGAATTTATTAAATTGGATGGAAATCTGGACTATATTCTCCATTTCGCATCTCCCGCAAGTCCCATAGACTATCTGGAGTTACCAATACAAACATTAAAAGTTGGGGCACTGGGAACCCATAACGCGTTAGGCCTTGCAAAGGCAAAAAAAGCTGTGTTTCTGCTGGCCTCGACCTCCGAAGTTTATGGTGATCCTTTGGTTCATCCCCAGCCAGAAGAATATTGGGGAAATGTTAATCCAATAGGCCCGCGAGGCGTTTATGATGAAGCAAAAAGATTTGCGGAAGCCATTACCATGGCCTACCACAGGGTGCACGGCATCAATACTAAAATTGTTCGTATATTTAATACCTACGGGCCAAGAATGCGCATCAATGATGGCCGTGCAATACCCAACTTTCTTAAACAAGCGTTGACGGGCAAAGACTTGACGGTATACGGCAATGGTTCGCAAACACGTAGTTTTTGTTTTGTTTCAGATCTTATAGAAGGCATTTGTCGATTGCTGATATCCGAGCAAAACGAGCCAGTTAATATTGGCAACCCTAATGAAATGACAATCCAAAATTTGGCCGATAAAATTTTGCAAGCAACCGGAAGCAAGAGTAAAATCGTACAAGTTCCTTTGCCAGAGGATGATCCTAAAACGCGTCAACCAAACATAACTCTTGCAAAAATTTTACTAGACTGGGAACCCAAAGTTAGCTTGGATGAAGGATTGGAGCCTACGCTAAAATATTTTAAAGAACAGCTCAGCTCTTCCTGATTATCATCGGGAAAATATTTTTTCAGCTTTGCAGATAAAGGACCTCTATAAATACAAAAAACCATTTATTTGAACAGAAAATTGGATATGGAACGCGTAAAAAATCTACTCAATATAAGCGCTGATTTAAAAAAAACAGTAGCTGAAACTCTTTCTTCTGAAATCCTGGATGCCGCCCAGAAAATTCAAGGCCGCCTGGAGGCTGGAGGCAAGCTATTGTTGATGGGCAATGGTGGCAGCGCAGGAGATGCCCAACATATTGCTGCTGAACTGGTGGGTCGGTTTAAAAAAGAAAGAAAAGCCATGCCTGCGCTGGCTTTAACTGTCGACACCTCTTCTTTAACTGCCCTCGGCAATGATTATGGATTCGATACTATATTCGAAAGACAGGTTGAAGCCCTTGCTAATAAAAACGATACGGTTATAGGTATCAGCACCAGTGGAAATTCTGAAAATGTTGTACGGGCTGTCAATAAGGCCAATTCTATAGGTGCTTTCACTATTGGACTTCTTGGTAACGATGGTGGAAAATTAAAAGATGCTGTAAACCTTCCTATTATTATTCCTTCAAACGATACGGCTCGAATCCAGGAAGTTCACATTACCATCGGTCATATCATCTGTGAAATTATAGAAGAAGACTTTTAAATGAGAGAACGTTTCAAAAAATTCTTTGACCAAAAAGAACGACCTAAAATTTTAGTGGTCGGCGATCTTATACTGGATGAGTATATATGGGGTGGAATCAATCGAATATCTCCTGAAGCCCCTGTTCCCATTCTTGAAACTCGATCAGAAACCCTGGCTCTGGGGGGTGCTGCCAACGTTGCCAACAATCTGGTGGCATTAGGTTGCGAAGTCCATCTTTGTGGTGCTATTGGCCAGGATGAAAAAGGCGACAAACTTTTACAAACTATCCATAACCGATCTATCCAAACTGAAGGAATATTTAGGTTTGTGCATCGTCCCACCACATCGAAAATGAGAATTATTGCGCACAACCAACAGGTTCTTAGAATCGATAAGGAAGATAACCGGCCCATTACGACAGAGACCGAAAAAAAACTTCTTCAATACATTAACCAAATGCTTCCAAGCATGGATGGTGTTATTTGCTCCGATTATCAAAAGGGAATCCTTACTAAAAAAGTGATTCATGCAATCATGCATAAGGCTAAGAAAGCTAAAAAGTCTGTAATTGTTGACCCCAAAAGTTCAGACTTTTCGCTTTATAAAAATGCAACTGTCATCACACCAAATTTGAAAGAAGTTGCTCGATCTGTGCCCATAAAAATAACCAACAAGGAAAACCTTGATCGTGCAGCGGAATACCTTTTAAATCTTACTCGCTCGGAAGCTATCCTCATCACTCAAGGAAAAGATGGTATGACTCTTTTTCAGAATAAGGCAAAATCCATTTCCATTCAAACAGAGGCAAAAGAAGTTTTCGATGTTACAGGCGCGGGAGATACAGTAATTAGTGTTTTTAGCATAGCGGTATTTGTAGGTTTCAATTTTAAAGAGGCCGCATGGCTTTCCAATATGGCAGCTAGTATCGTGGTAGGGAAAGTAGGAACTGCTGTGGTCACTCTAAACGAAATTAACGAATTTCTTTATGAAGAGATGCTTCGAACTTCTCACACGGTTCTGGAAATTGATGAATTAAAAAAGATCATTGGTTTAGCAAAAAGTACCGAAAAAAAGGTTGTTTTTACCAATGGCTGTTTTGACATCATTCATGAAGGCCATATCGAGTTTTTGCAAAAAGCCAAATCCTTGGGCGATATTTTAGTGGTTGGACTCAATACAGATAATTCTGTAAGAAATTTAAAGGGAGAGGGGCGACCCATTAAAACCGAAAAGGAACGCGCCAATATTCTTTCAGCGCTAAGGTTTATTGATTACATCACCCTATTCAATGAAGCCACACCAGAAAAACTAATTAGGGAAATAAGACCGGATATTCTGGTTAAAGGCGACGACTATAAAATAGATGACGTAGTCGGCCGAGAGATAGTTGAAGGTTATGGGGCCCATGTGGAACTCATCCCCATTGTAAAGGGGCACTCCACAACTATGACACTGGAAAAAATTCTTGCGAATCATCGCCCTTCAGGAGATAGCAAAGGAAATTAGAAGCATTGCCTTTAACAAAAATCTCAACTGTTTTATGTAGCACATGAGCCTAAATGCTTATCGAGGATTAAGTATTGTCCAACATAATCTGCAATACCCTCTTCCAAAGACATTAACGGATCCGAGTAACCAGAGTTAAGAATTTTTTGGGTTTCTGAGCAGGTATGATATTGATACTGGTTTATAAGCGCCGAAGGCATATCAATATATTCAATATTTTCTTTCTTATTCATAGCTGAAAAAATGGCCTTTGCTAAATCATTCCACTTTCTTGCTTTTCCTGAGCCCACATTAAAAATTCCTCCAAGATTAGGCCGATCTAAAAAATATAAGGTCATGGAAACAGCATCTTTGATGTATAAAAAATCCCTTTCCTGGTCACCGTCAGCATATTCTGGTTTGTATGATTTGAACAAACGCAACTTGCCTGTATCCCGCACTTGAAGAAATCCTTTTCGCACCATACTTTGCATTTCCTGTTTATGGTATTCATTAGGACCGTACACATTGAAATACTTCAAGCCTACTATTTTTTTTAATGCCCCTTGAGCTTGAGCCCATAAGTCGAACTTTTGCTTGCTGTCACCATACAAGTTTAGGGGTTGCAATAATTTGAGCCTAGATTCATTATCATAATAACCATTTTCGCCTGCACCATATGTTGCCGCACTGGAGGCATAAATAAATCGAACCCCTTTTTCCAAACAGAAACTCGCCAAGTGTCGAGTATATTCATAATTGTTTTCATTCAAAAATGACTCATTAGTTTCGGTTGTTGAAGAACAAGCACCCATATGAAAGATTGCATCACAATTTGGAAGTTTTTTTTCTAAAACATCATTTAAAAAAGCATCCTTGTCGACCAGTTTATCAAAAACAAGAGGATTCAAATTCTTCTGTTTTTCAGGATGGTCCACCTGATCAACAACCCAGATCTCTTTTACACCCTTATTATTTAATCCATGGATCAGGGCACTTCCTATAAAGCC
>CAZMBO010000019.1:0-11022 GCA_964564655.1 uncultured Nitrospina sp.
GGATCGAATGGAAAAAATCTTAAGTGAGTATGAATCCAGTATCCATTAAACAAATATAAAAATAAATAAGAGATAAAACGGATTGGCTAGCGAGAAAAAGGACTTAATGATTCAGGCCTTGTCGCTGCCTGGCTTGATTTTGCCCAAAATCTCGACTCGTGGATGGCCGTTAGACTTTTCTCCCTACAAAATGAGCTGCAGATTTTTCCCGCGGGTACGCTCCTACCAACTGTGATAAAAACCTAAATGAAACCACCCTCTCCGCAGGCACCAAATCTCCTATAACTCCTACCAAAGTTTCGGCAAGATCACGTTTATCTCGCAAAATTTTCACTACCTTGTCGCAAAAAAATTGGTTGTAAATAAGTTTCTGTAAAATCCGACTCAATAAAAATTTCTTTTCAAATTCTTGCTTTCGTTTCTTATCATAAAGCTTGAGAAATTCGACTGAAACATTCGAATTTTTTAGAGCCAAATCGGCAATCTCAACTGCAATCTCTGAGCTCCGCAAGGAAAGATAAATTCCTTCGCCTGTAAAAGGGTCGATAAAACCCATTGCATCCCCCACCGCCAGTAAGCCGCCGCAGGGAATGGGTTTCACTGAAAAACCTAAAGACTCTACCGCTCGGACCGGCTCCACAGATTCTGCGTTTTGCAAAATTCTTTGCCGAGCTCGATTTTTCATTACCGTATGTCGATAAAAGTTGTCAGGGTTTTCTCCACGAATCGAATTTAAATCAACCACCAGAACCACATTAGTACTATCTTCACTCACTCTGGCAATACCTGTATATCCGGGACGAGAAATATGCATATAACAATAGTCATCCGGAATTTGTGCTCCCTTCCAATGTGCGGCCATTGCGATCTTGGCATTTCTCGAAGACTCTTTCTTCAAATTGAATTTTTTTAACGACAGCGAATTGCGTCCACCAGCATCAATTATCAATGGTGCTTTAATCGTAAAAGAAGATTTATTTTCATCCCAACCCCTTACCCCGGCAATACAACCCTCATCAAATAAAAAATCGGTAATTTTATTTTGTTCTCGAACCTCCACCCCAACCCGTCTCACCTGTTCAATAAAAAGAGAATCTAATTCATATCTTGGTACAGACAAACTTGTCGGGCGCTCAACCTGTCCAGGTTGATAGGGATAATCAATGACAAGTTCTTCCCCTTCATAGGAAGAAATAGCAACTCCCTTTAATCTTTTGGTTGCCAAAGCCTCTATGTGACCCAAAACCCCCAAACGGGCTAGTATTGGGTCTGCTGCTGGGCTGATGAACTCACCACAAACCTTATCACGCGGGAACTTCGCCTGGTCGCAAAGCACCACATTGTAACCAAGCCTGCTTAGGCCAATTGCAGTAGAACAACCAGCTGGTCCGCCCCCGATGACAACAACATCCGCGTTATCCATTATTTTTTCTGACCTAAAAAGGCAATGCGATAGGGGAAGTGCCTATAAATTTTAAAGTTTTCGATTTCTGCCTGATTTGCAAGCTGACGAAATTCTGATGGGGTGAATGCATTCATAACAGATACTGGGGCGTCATATCGAGTGAGACGATTGCGGGTAAATATCCGTGTTAGTAAAAATATGACCGTATGCGCAATCCGGCTGCGGTGCAAGTCATTGATCAAAAATCCTAAAGAAGCCGATTTATAAATAGCCTTTATTATTGCGACCGCATTATCCCAGCTAAAATGATGCAATGAAAGGTTGTTTATCGCAAAATCAAACTCATTATCTCTAAAGGGTAATGCAAGAACATCGCATTGCACCAAACGGATTTCAGGATATTGTTGAATTTCGTCTTTCGCCATTTTAAGCATTTTGGCGTTGATGTCGATCGCTGTGATTTGAATTGGAACACCCATTTTACGGGCAAGCTTAGCAAGGGCTATCGGCTGATCGGCCGAACCTGTCGCCGCATCAAGCACAGTAAAGGCTCGATCTAAATTATGCCTCCTTAAAATTTTTTCGGCATGATGGAGAAGAACTCGATAACCACTTAAATAGCGGTTTACAGTGGCAACATCAACAAGGCTATCACGAACCTCCTCATAAGGAGCCTCATCAAGATCTAGCAATTCGTCTCTAAAATTTCGGGGAGGGAAAAATAACGATTTCATAACACTGGCTGTGGGAGCAACTGGCTATGTCCCATTTTACAGTCAACGCAGTTTGAACGCATGAATGCATCATCCAATCTTCCCAACTGTCGACCGCCTGAGCTAATCTCTAAAGAAAAAATATTGTTGTCCTGCCTGAATTCTTTTGCGCGTGAGGTTCAACGCCATATCTTTGAATATTCCGCGAGTGGCAGGAATCATTATAAGCAATCCAATCGTATCCGTTACCACACCAGGGGTAATGAGTAACATACTGCAAAGGCTCATCACTGCTCCATTCAAAACATCATCAGCCGGGACTTCACGTGATTTAAGGGATCGCTGGATTTTTTCAAAGCATTCGTTGCCATAACTGCGGCTAACAACAATGCCCACTAGAAACGAAAACATGATCAATGAAATGGTATTAACTATACTAATCGAATCACTAACCCATTTCAGTCCGTAAAGTTCAATTCCTGTTCCTATCGCAAAAAAAGCGGTGACCGGCAAAAACATTCAAAACCCCCAAGGAAAGCTAAAATTAAAGAGTGACTTAACCATATCATGACCCCGCCTCACCGAAAAGAGAAAAACATATTTAGACTCAAGCTTTATAAGCTTCCTATAATCAAAAGGGTTTCACCCCCTTTAATCCTAAGCCCGCTTACCTTTCTCCACCTTTTTTCAACGCTAGCAAAAAATGCATCACTGTTTTTAATTGGTCGCCTGTTACAAACTGTTCGACGTCTTGTTTGTCCACGTTGCCTTTATCGTGAAAATTTTTGAAATCATTTAAAAACTTTTCCTGCCCCTCTAATTTGGAAAACGAATACTCATCAAGAAGATGCACGCCTTTATTCCCTCCCCTACCTTTGAGGCTGTGGCAGAACAAACAATTGTTTTTATAAACTTCAAATCCCTGCCTCGCCTCATTAGAAATAGCGGTAACTTTTTTTAGAGGCATGTAATAATCGTTCAGCTTCACAAATTTGAGTTCCCTGATATTCGCTGTTAAAAATCGCTCTTCAAATGGAGGGTTTTTCCCATCAGGTACAATCACGAGAAGCGGGTTTAACCAATCTGGCTTGGAAGAGCCTAACTTGACTTTTATTTTTGTAGCTAGATGTAAATCGTATCTAAGGATATCTGAAAGAGAAAGAAGTCCCTGATAATCATCAAAGCAATTGAGCAAAATAGCGTCTTCACCATTTTTCAATTGAAATTGATCAATTAATTTTAGAAGGGAAACCGCCTCAAATTCAGTGCCACTATATTTCAAGGCACGGTCAAAGTAAGAACTGGACATTCTTCTTGTCCCCAATGCTTCAATCTTTGCAAGAGTCCAGAGTTTTGAAGATACTTTGCCAAAAGAATCGGACAGGGTGATACGATAAACACTTTTAGAGCCTATTCCCTTCACCTTTTCTTGTTTTCCAGCACAAGAGGCAGAAATTAGCAAAAAAATTGCCATAAACCCGCAAAAAATTTGTCTCACCTGTTAAAACCCTCTATCATAAATAAAAGTTTTCAAAGACTTACTGTTCATAAACTGACCCAAGGCACTACGGCCTTTAATTTAACATGGAACTAACATCTACTCCCGCAATCAGTCCAGAAAAGATGGATTTTCGTGCTTATTCCATATCCTGGAATCTCACCAAACGGTGTAATCTCAATTGCGACCATTGCTATCTTGATGCAGAATTTCGTGGTGGACTTAAAACTGATGAATTGAATACAAAGGAATGTTTCCGTGTCATTGATCAGATCGCAGAGGTCAATCCCAACGCGTTTTTAATTCTCACAGGTGGCGAACCGCTTTTAAGACCAGACATCTACGAAATCATCCGTTATGCAGCTGACAAAAAGTTCATGGTTGTACTTGGCACCAACGGCACCATGATCAATCGCGTCAATGCCAAAAAAATAAAAGAAGCTGGAGCCCATGGGGTCGGAATCAGCATTGACTCCATGAACCCAGACAAGCATAACAAGTTTCGTGGTGTAGAAAAAGCATGGGAACATTCAATGGAGGCATTCGATATTCTGAATGAGGTAGGCGTTGATTTTCTCGTTCAAATGTCTGTTTCCGACATGAACTACAAAGAAATTCCAGATGTTGTTGAGTTCACTGAAAAAATAGGTGCCATTGCATTCAATCTTTACTTTCTAGTTTGTACTGGTCGTGGGCAAGGCAACACTGATATTTCAAATGCGGCTTACGAAGAAGCACTAAAAATGCTTTATGACCAGCAGATGAAATACAAAGGCAAGCTAATGATCAACTCGAAATGTGCGCCGCAATACAAACGCGTTGTTTATGAGAATGATCCTGAGTCGGTCTATACCAGAACCTATTCCGGTGGCTGTCCGGCTGCAACACATTACAGCCGGATATCTCCAGAAGGCAACTTGACCCCTTGTCCATTCATTGAAGAATCGGTTGGAAATTTGAAGTCGCGCTCTTTTAAAGATCTGTGGGAAAATGCACCCCTTATGATTCAATTACGCGACCGAAAAGAACTTGATGGGAAATGTGGCAGTTGTGAATTCTCTGCCATGTGTTCCGGCTGTCGTGCGCGAGCATTTGCCGAAACCGGAAATTATATGGACCCCGACCCTTCTTGCGATTACGAACCTGGCAAGTATGGCGGAGAAGCAATAACTCTAAAAGTTGAAGACACACTAGGACTGGAAGTTGAGTTTCAAACTCAATGGACCCCAGAGGCTAAAGGCAGGTTAGACCGTATCCCCTCTTTCGCACGCGGCATGGTTGTAAAGGGCATAGAGAAATTTGCTGCAGAACGTAATATAAGGATCATTGATGAATCTGTTGTAAAACAGTCGCGAGAAGAAATGATCGAAAAACGTGGTGCAATGTTTCCATTTCTAAAAAAATTTATCAATTCAGAAGAGCGTTAGGCCCACGTCCACAAAAAAAACTAACACCAAACGCAAATTTTAAAAATTAACTATTTGGTTTATAGAATTAAACGGTAGGTCAGGAAATGAAGTTCGTTGTTTTCCAGTTCACTTCCAGTTGAAGCGGATTGCCAGATCTACTTTGGTAATTTACGTAACCGTGTTCCTCACCGTATAGAAATAGATCGCGTGTGATTTCGACATCGTGTTTGCAATAATGTATGATCTTGTCAATTTTTCCTTCCTTATACCACTGTAACGACATCAAACCATCAGCTGACTTTTTAGCATTCAAGGTGTGTTGCGCCAAATGATTGAGGCTTAAGCGAAAATTGAGAAGTTTTTTAACATCAACAAGCATATCGAAGGTATTGAGCTCTTGTAGATCAAAATCGGAGTACGGCTGTAACACGGTGTAATCAAATCCGATGACATTAAAACCAATGACCAGATCCGCTGTCTGGAGTTTTTCGACTAATGTTTTTGCGTCTTTTTCTTCGTAGACGAAGTAGTCCTGATCAATACTGTCCCAAACCACCCCAACTGCCAATCTCATTTTGTGGATATTACCCCAGCCACCTACTTCATCTGCGCTTTTTTGGGTTTCCAAGTCAAAATATTGAATACGAGACTCTGTTGCTCGTTTAATGGTTTTGGCGGGTTTTTGACCCTCAGGTTCCCCAAATAAACCGAGTTGTTCAGACATATGAGCGAGAGTTAATTTAAGTATTTTTTTAATCTATCACCCTTATTATCTAAATCAACAATTATTTGATAACCTATTATTTTAATTGAATATGTATGGGTTTGATTTCCCAGTTTTGTTAACCACGAGGGCAAATTACCTAGGGTACCCTTGATCCTTTAAAACATTAGGATTTACTTGTTTGTATTGGCAAACCTTCATTAAGCCTGATATCCCCCTGATGTTTAATTTTTTTCCAACTATCCTCCTCATCCTTTGCCCGATTATAAGTATGGGAAAAAGGTTTATATTATTCTTTTGACAATCTCCTTTTTCATATGATAAAAGTCGGGATTCTTTCCCCTAACAATAAAGAAAAATCCATGAAGATTCACGAATATCAAGCTAAAGAAATTTTAAGAAAGTACAGCGTTGCGGTTCCAAATGGAGTTTTGATTTCAGAAAAATCTGAAGCTGCCCAGGCAGCTGAAAAATTAGGAACCAACGTTGTTGTTGTAAAAGCTCAAATTCATGCAGGCGGCCGCGGAAAAGGAGGAGGTGTCAAACTAGCCAAAACCCCCCAAGAAGCACAAAAATATGCTGGAGACATTCTAGGCATGACATTAGTTACTCCACAAACCGGACCCGAGGGCCGCTTGGTTAAAAAGGTGTTGATCGAAGAAGGAATGTCAATTGTTAAAGAACTTTATATGGGTATCCTTGTAGATCGAGAATCAAGTCAGGTTCTTATCATGGCTTCTGAAGCCGGCGGGATGGAGATTGAGGAAGTTGCGGCCGACACACCTGAGAAAATTATTAAAGAGACGGTAGATCCCGTTATTGGGGTTCAGCCTTATCTAGCACGGAAAATTGCTTTTGCATTAAATCTAGAAGGTGCTGCATTAAAAGCTATCATCCCCTTCATCATCAATCTTTATGACGCTTTTGTAAAAGAAGATTGCTCAATGCTTGAAATCAATCCGCTGGTCATTACTTCTGACGACCGCGTTTTAGCATTGGATGCAAAAGTGGATATTGATGACAATGCAATGTACCGGCATAAAGAAACACAAACATACCGTGATATTGATGAAGAAGACCCTACGGAAGTAGAAGCCAGTAAGTTTCACCTTAATTACATCAAACTCAATGGCAATATTGGCTGTATGGTCAATGGAGCAGGCCTGGCAATGGCAACCATGGATATCATAAAATTATCCGGTGGTGAACCGGCAAACTTTCTCGATGTAGGCGGTGGAGCGGATGAGGAAATGATAGAAAATGGTTTTCGAATTCTTCTATCAGACGGGTCAGTAAAAGGAATCTTCATTAATATTTTTGGCGGCATACTTCGTTGTGATGTTCTTGCAAGAGGTGTGGTCGCTGCAACCAAAAAACTCCATATCAAAATTCCAGTGGTAGTTCGAATGGAAGGAACGAATATGGAACAAGGACATCAAATTCTTAAAGACTCTGGTCTTAATTTCCTTATTGGTAACGGAATGAAAGATGGAGCCCAAAAGGTGGTCAAGGCAATAAAATGAGCATACTCGTTGATGAAAAAACCAGACTGATTACGCAAGGCATCACCGGTCGTGAAGGCATGTTTCACACTGAGCAATCCATGTTATATGGAACAAAAGTTGTTGGAGGTGTGACCCCCGGAAAAGGCGGACAAACGGTTCTAGGAAAGGTGCCAGTATTTAACACTGTGAGCGATGCTGTAAAAACAACTAAAGCCAACGCCACGATGGTCTTCGTTCCTCCCCCCTTTGCTGCTGACGCGATTCTAGAAGCTGCCGATGCGGGTATCGAGCTCATTATCTGTATCACTGAGGGAATTCCTGTGACTGACATGGTGGATGTCTATAAATATCTGCAAGGAACTAAGAGTAGGCTTGTTGGGCCTAACTGCCCCGGCGTTATTTCTCCTGGTAAAGCAAAAATCGGTATCATGCCTGCGCACATCCACAAAAAGGGAAGCGTCGGAATCATTTCTCGTAGTGGAACATTAACCTATGAAGCCGTAGGTCAGCTAACAGCGTTGGGCATTGGTCAGTCGACCTGCGTAGGGATTGGAGGCGACCCGATCATTGGTTCACGTTACATTGATGTGTTGCAACTTTTTCAAAAAGACCGTGGAACAAAAGCTATTTGCATGATTGGGGAAATCGGCGGAACGGCAGAAGATGAAGCGGCCTATTACATTAAAAAACATGTCACTAAACCCGTTGTCGGATTCATTGCTGGACAAACAGCCCCTCCAGGCCGCCGTATGGGACATGCGGGGGCCATTATCTCGGGTGGACAAGGTACTGCTGAAGAAAAAATGAAGGTGATGAAACGGTGCGGAATTAAAGTTGTAAAAAGTCCTGCGGACCTCGGCAAAACCATCAAAAAAGTCCTTTAGGGACACGAACCGGAGCGGGTGATATACCAATACCCGATAAGCAAAATTGCTTTAAGGCACTTGGAATTAAATTCTCCCTTATACGACCAAAAATCTCTAATCGACCCCCACGCCCGTAACAGGTTCTGCTCCTAGTGGCAAACTATTCACTTTCCTCTTTAAGGGATGAATCTTCAAAAGACAAATAATCCAGTCGACTCTCATAATCGAGCTGATCAAAAGGTTTGCCCTGCCTAAAACTCGAAAAATGCAGATCGGCATAAACAGCAATAATGGCGTGAAGAACTTCATGCTCTTCCATATCTTGTTCACGCAGTCGCTTAAAAGTTTTCTCGACACATTCTGGTTGTCCTGTGCGAAGTTGGCTATCAACAATAGTATGCAAAACGGTATGCACAAATGGGCTGACAATCTGCCCATTAATTTCTTGTGGATAGGCAGCCATCTCACCCTGGGTCCAGATATCTTCAAATTCAGGGTGGAGATCCATAACATGCGCAATACGCGCGTCTAATTCTTCAAGATCTCGACCTTGCTGCCTGTCTGAGGCAACTCTTAAAATTCGTGTTTGGGTTTCCTTATCAAATTGCACAAAAAAGACTCAAAAAAGGTTAAATAGGGTTATTACTTTTCTTTGTGATGCCTTAGATGCTTCTCCGAGTCAAGGCGTTTCCGAGAAATGTGTCTTTCGATCTTTACCCTCATCTCCGTAGACCATAAAAACTCGCTTTCCTTGCCGCATATGGTATTTTGCCCAGGCAGGAGATTTTCCTTCATAACTGGCATCGGGATCTTCCCCTTCCGCTTTCAAATAGTCTGGGTAGTCCAATCCCGCATCATAAGCATCCACTAGTAGGCACTCAGTAGTGAAACCTTTGCCGCCTAGACATATTTTACTGAGAAATTCTTCAATCTTAGCAGGGTCATTCATTTCAATGGATTGCATAATTTTTTGGATATAAAATTCAGTTAAATTAGCTGTGGAACAACTTAACTTTATAGTGGGTTATATATTGGAATCTATGAAACAAAACTTGTATTTAAGGTATATTAGCATATGATATTGGCTCTTCAAAGTTACATAGAAATACCAAGAGAAATAAACCGCCAAATGAGTAACAAAAATGCTTATTCAAGATAACCTTGTTTTAACCCGTTCAGACCCTTCAGGTATGGGCGGAACCCAACTTATTTATCGCATGAAAAACTATGGGTTAACAGCGGTGAATAGACCTCAGGAAGAAATTTCTCAGATCCACTGGGAAGTGGAAGTCATAAAATTTAAGGATGATACCATCTCAAGTTTTGAGGTTTGTCATACGACAGAACTGGCAAACAAAACCTTAAAGTTTTACACAGATAAATCTTTAAACGAATTCATTGAAAAATCTTTTCAATACTTTGAGGAGTTGGGTTCACTGGAAAAAATGTTACCCCAGGAGCCCTAGGAAATGCTGTTGGACCAAACCCCACATAAAAGCACATTTTTTATGGGCTTAGGGCTTGACAGTGACTATTATTGTTTCTAAGATGTGTCTTTTTTAAAGAAACAAGCTGGTTCTTTTAAAAGGGCGTTTCTGCTCCTTTTAGCCCCACTCGTTTAAAGGGTTATTTTAATTTATATCTGAATTTTTTTTAAGTTCTGAGCACTGATATTTTGAAAAAACAAGGAGTTTAATCATGGCAAATGTGGTTGGTAGTTCGGTTTGCAGAACCGCCGTTGATGAGGGAAAACCCGCAGACTGGGTGCCAGGGGGTGAAAAACAAAAAGTAGTAGATCCTATGGAAATGTTTCATAAGCTTCCCCGAGAACAGCTATTTATTACAGGTAGTGAAGCAGCGAGAGAATCGATGAGACGGGCAAACATTGATATTGCTATTGCCTATCCCATTACTCCGCAAAGTGAATCCATGCAGCAGGCTGGCTATCTTTACGATGAAGGCTATATCAAAGAATATTACCGAGCAGAAGAGGAGATTGGAACCTTCTCTGCTATTTCCGGTGCCTCCCGTGCAGGAGTACGTGCCCTGACAGCAACTTCAGGCCCTGGTCTAATGCGCGGTATGGAAGCAATCAGCTCTTGGCCGGGCGCAAGAACACCTATCATTATGCTGAACATGTGCCGGGTTATTAATACACCACTTGCTATTCAACCTGATAACATCGAAATGTCATTCATGCTGAACACAGGAATCCTCATGTTACACGCTGAAAACCAACAGGATTTTTATGATTATCCGCTTGCCGCAATTTGTGCTTCAGAACAGGTGGATGTGACATTACCTGCAGTTGTTTCTGTGGATGGTTTTTTCTGCACGCATGCACGTGGCCCTGTAAAGGTAACCCCAGAAGAATACAAGTTGCCCCCTCGTGATGGATGGCGCTCCGCGGTCCCTGCAATGGATAATGAAAATCCTCCTGCGCGTATTTCCAGGGATGCCCCAATCCAGAAGAGTAATTTTATTAGTTACCATATGCATTCAAGTTGGCAACAGGAGGTCTTTGCAGCTGTTAAGCGATCGGCAAAATATTTTCGCAAATACCTTGGCGGTTTGGTTGAAGTTGTAAACCCTGATGCAGAGGACTTCATAATCGCGTCTGGCTGTGCTGTATCCCAGGCTAGGGAAGCCGTGCGACAGGAAGGCGAGCAAGGACGAAAAGTCGGCCTTGTTAAAGTTAAAACGCTTCGTCCATTTCCAACAGAAGAAATTTATGAGGCAGTTAAAGGTGCCAAACGAATTCTTATTCCTGAATTTAATCAAGCGGGATGGTTGCACAAAGAGGTTTGTTCCGTTCTTTATGGACGCACAAAAGCAGTAATTAAAGACGGACCGAGGGTATATGGCGGTATGACAATGCCGACAGAGATGATCCTCGAGTGGC
>CAZMBO010000019.1:11122-12241 GCA_964564655.1 uncultured Nitrospina sp.
GGACCGAGGGTATATGGCGGTATGACAATGCCGACAGAGATGATCCTCGAGTGGCTTGAAGAGTTTCGTAAAGAAGTGAAATAATCATTTTTGCAGGATTTATTGTTTAGCTTTTTAAATACAGGTATAATCACAATAGTTAAAGCATTGTGCAGCTTGTTTATTAAATAATTAATTACTATTTAAGACATTTTTATAAAGGATTAATTTATGTCTCTTGAAACTTTAAGACCTTCACCGGCCTTCAAAGATGTCCTACCTGTTGAGTATAAAGATCTGGTAGAACATGGCCCGTATAATAACCGTAATGGTAAGGAAACCCAGTCAGTAAAAGTTACAGATATGGGGAAATTTAAGGAAGTGATTGAAGAGCACCCTATGTGTGCGGGCTGCGCAATGACACTGTTCATTCGCCTGACCTACATCGGAATGCCAAACCCTGAACATACTATTGTTGTAGGAACAGCAGGATGTGGCCGTTTAGCAATATCCCAAGCTTCAGTCCCCTTTATCTACGGTAACTATGGCGACACCAATGCAGTTGCATCTGGTTTGAAGCGAGGCCTAGAAATTCGTTTTCCGAATCAGAAAAAGGATGTTGTGGTAATGGCGGGTGACGGCGGCCTGATCGACATTGGTTTCCAGGGTTTAATGCATAGCTGGTTCCGCAAAGAAAAATTCACAACGATCATGCTCGACAACGAAGTTTATGGAAATACGGGTGGACAAGAAAGTGGCATGACCAATCATGGTAAAGTTCTCAAAATGGCTCCACGGGGAAAATTTGGAGACAAAGTCGATGCATTAGGTCTGGCGAAGGTAGCTGGAGTTGATTATATTGCCCGCCTTGCTCCAACCAATCCAGCTCGTGTGGCTCGTACGATCCGCCGTGCAATCATGGTGGCTCGAGAAGTTGGTCACAGCTACGTTCAGGCTTATACTTCCTGTAATATTGAATACTCAATTCCTACACCTGAAGTTATGAAAGATGCCTTTGAAATCGAAAAAGAACGCTATGGTTTTGAAGAAATCATTTCACCGGCAGCTAAAGAATATTTAGACGAAGTTGAGAAAAAAGCAAAAAAGAAAAAATCTGACCGATAAAAGGAGGAGAACACT
>CAZMBO010000019.1:12341-26504 GCA_964564655.1 uncultured Nitrospina sp.
ATTTTCCCAAATGTTCTTATGATTTTTCATCCCTCTGTTATTACCCTTGGCAAGTCATACACCATGCCTTTTTATACCGGGTTAAAACAAAAGGGAATCATCTTAATTAACAGCAGGACTCCAATTCCTTTCAGTCCCGATGAAGAAAGAGAGCTGGAAGAAAAAGAAGCACGTATCTACTACTTACCTGCTACAGAAATGGCAAATGACCTGGCAAAAACAGAACTGGCCACCAACATGGCGATGTGTGGAGCAATTTCCGGGATTTTTGGTCTGCCTGATCCCGAGTCTCTGGCAGCGTCTGTAAAAGATCGGTTCATAGGAAAAGGAATTGTAACCTCTGGTGGTACCGCCGCCTTGGACAGTGCTATAGAGAAAAAGTTTGCTAAAAAGCAGAAGTTGCTTGAAGCAAACCAAAAAGTCCTAGATGGAGCAATCCAATACACCATTGATCAAGGCTGGTCTGAAGCAGAACAACCTGCTAAAAGCACCGCGTAACGTTAAAGACTGGAGAAAACATGTACTACATTGCTCAAGTTGACAAGGACATTTGTTCTGCTAAAAACTGCCATCTGTGTACGCAGTATTGTCCTGAATCAAACTGTATAAATTATAGCGAAGAAGACAAGTCTGCCTATGTATCCGTAGACCGGTGTAAGGCTTGCGAAATTTGTGTCTATATTTGCTCGGATATTGCTAAAAATGATGCAATAAAAATGAAATGGATTGATGATCTGAATGAAGGCTTTGTTATAAAAAAATCCGGAGTAGTTTTACGATAAATTTTCTTAACACCAAAAAAGGTATTTGAGCTAAGCAGCTCAAATACCTTTTTTTGTTCAATATAAAAAATAAATCTAAAAAGAAAGTATTAAAATGGAAAGAACTTTTGCAATCATAAAGCCTGACGCAGTCGAACGAAATTTAATAGGGAAAATTTTAGAACGGATTGAGTCTAATGGGTTTAAAATAGCTGGAATGAAAAAAGCGCAACTCTCCCAGAAGGAAGCTAAGGGCTTTTATTATGTGCATAAAGAACGGCCTTTTTTCGACAGTCTGACTGAGTTCATGTCCTCCGGCCCTGTGGTACTTCTGGTCCTTGAAAAAGAAAATGCAATAACCGCTTGGAGGGATTTAATGGGTGCTACAAACCCTAAAGATGCAAAAGAAGGGACTATCCGAAAAGACTTTGCTGTAAGTATTGAAAAAAATTCAACGCATGGTTCAGATTCTGCCGAAAACGCAGCATTTGAATTGTCGTATTTTTTCAGCGAAACTGAAATTCTTTAAAAACTCAAACGCTTTGATTTATATGAAATCCTTTTTCGCAATTCTTCTATTTACTCTTCTAGGTTTGCCATTTTCTGCATTAGCGGACTCCGGATATGAGTATCAGCTTTATAAAAACCATGAAAATTACGGCATCGTAGTTTTTCCCAAAAAGAACATATTTAAAGATTTAGAAAGTTACCTGTTTTCAATTTCCTTTGAATCTGCAGAGTCGGGAAAAGCGGTCATGCGTCATGGGACTAAAAATGAGAATGCGACCTATATGATGCCCCTTGAAGCGCAAAAAAGGCATTCCATTGAAAAGTTTATTGTTATTCAAGTTATAGATTCTATGAGTATGCTAGTAGGGGTTTATGACCCGGAATGGGGTCTTACTTTACCCTCTGCAATTGTTGAAATGGAAACCATCAAGCAAAATATTCCCAAGACATTGAACGTCTTCAGAGGATCAAATCGACAACGCCAAACCCATTACATTCCTCAAAAAATGCCCTCAAATCCTAATTTTCCTTCAATGTTGGAATATAATATAATATCTACTAGAGGAACTTATTCAAATTAGCAAGGCTCGGAGGCAATATCATGCCCGTTTATGAATACCAGTGTGAAAAATGTAAAGATGTTGTTGAGGTTTTGCAAAAGGTGAGTGATGAACCACTGACTGAGTGCGAAAAATGCGGAGGCAAAATAGAAAAGCTATTCAATACGATGAATTTTCACTTATATGGCCCTGGTTTTTATTCAACCGATAATAAACGAAAATATCTTAAATAAAAACCCGTAAAATGATTTATATTACCCGCCGCCTAGAGTTCTGCGCAAGCCATCGCCTTTATAATCCTGAGTTTTCCGACGACAAAAATGACAAAACATTTGGCCTTTGCAATAACCCAAACGGACACGGTCATAACTATGTCCTCGAGGTCACCGTAAGAGGCGAAGTTGACCCACAAACCGGGATGGTGTTGGATTTAAAAGCGCTAAAAAAACTAATCAATGAAGAAATTGTGAGCAAGGTAGACCACAAAAACCTGAACGTTGATGTAGATTTTCTAGAAGGAGTCATACCCACAGCAGAAAATATTGCTATCCATATTTGGGATATCCTTGAACCCAAGATTGAAAATGGTACATTGCACGAAGTAAAACTTTTCGAGTCTGAAAAGAATTTTGTTGTCTACCATGGAGCTTCTGTTGAAAGACCTAATTAAAAGAATATTACAAGAAATTGGCGAGGATCCATCCCGCGAGGGACTGCAAAATACTCCCGAGAGAGTAGAAAAATCCCTCAAGTTTTTAACCAGTGGTTATTGGGTTAACCTTGAAGAATTGGTAAACGGTGCTTTATTTAATGAAGACTACGATGAAATGGTTATTGTCAAAGATATCGACCTATTTAGTATGTGTGAACACCATATGTTACCATTTATCGGAAAATGCCATGTCGCATATCTACCTAAAGGAAAGATCATTGGACTCAGCAAAATCCCCAAAATTGTTGACGCTTTCAGCAGAAGATTGCAGGTTCAAGAACGGTTGACAAATCAAATAGCACAAAATCTGGAAAAAATACTCAATCCAATAGGGGTAGGAGTTGTGATTGAAGCTCTGCATTTATGCATGTGTATGCGTGGAGTTGCGAAACAAAACTCTTACACAACGACTAGTTCGATGCTCGGATCTTTTAAGCAAGATGCCAGAACACGCGGGGAATTTCTAAGTCTAATACCACCGCAAGGTACAAGAAAATAATTTGATTTTTAACCTATTTCAAAAAGCCTTATTTGAATCAGTCTAACAAACAAATCGTTCTAGAAAATAATAAAGTTATTCCAGAAATTTTCGGAACCCAGGACCTTAATCTCAAACTCATAGAGAAAAAATTTAATGTTCGTATAACTACCCGGGAAAACCAAATCGACATAAAAGGTGATCCCTCCTCGCTAGAATCAGTAGAAAACCTTTTCCGGCAACTTGAGAAATTACATGCAGCTGATCAACCTGTAGAAAATGGGGATGTTAAGTTTGCCATCCGTTTGATGGCTGAAAACCCACAGGCAGATTTAAAAAAAATTTTTTCAGAACGTATTGCTGTTTCTCCAAAAAAAGGTTTTATAACACCTAAAGGCCCCTCCCAGCTTAAATTCATTCAATCAATCAAGACAGATGATATTGTTCTCTCAATAGGGCCAGCAGGAACAGGAAAAACATTCCTTGCGGTCGCAATGGCAGTTGAAGGATTGTTAAAACGTCGTTTCAAAAAAATTGTATTGGTACGACCCGCAGTTGAGGCAGGCGAAAAATTGGGTTTTCTGCCAGGTGATATTGCAGAGAAAATTCATCCGTACCTTATGCCTCTTTATGATGCCTTGAATCATATGTTAGAGGAAAATCAAGTTCGCCATCTCATTGAGGACGGTGCAATAGAAATTGCTCCTCTTGCATATATGAGAGGTAGAACCTTGAACGATGCATTTATCATTCTTGATGAAGCTCAAAATGCAACCAAAGAGCAAATGAAAATGTTTTTAACCCGGTTAGGTTTTCGCTCAAAAATGGTCGTCACCGGTGATATCACACAAATTGACCTACTCCATAAAAACGACTCAGGTTTGATCCAGGTCAAAACCTTGTTAAAACAGGTCGAGGAAATTCAATTCGTTTATTTTACCGAAAAAGATGTTGTCCGCCATGAACTTGTAAAAAAAATCATTACAGCATACGATCAATCTGACTCCAAACCAGAAGAATCTGAGTAGCCAATATTCTTAGTCAATTCGAAGGTTAATAAATGGGCGTTTTACTACGAAATGATCATCCAGATATAAATATTAACTGCAATGATATTGAAAATAAAATTGCAAAAATCATGGACCATTTAGATTGTCCAAACCAAGAGGTCAGTATATTATTAACGGGAGATAAAGATATTCGCCAACTCAATCAGGAATTTAGGAGTATGGACCAACCCACTGATGTCTTGTCTTTCCCGCAAAATTCCGATGAAGATCCATGCATCTCAGAGGAAATAATTTTAGGTGATATTGCAGTTTCCTTAGATATTGCTAAAACTCAGGCAATAGAGCACGGGTTAGATTTTAAAGAAGAAATTATTCTTTTGCTGATTCATGGTATTTTACATTTGTTGGGTTATGATCACGAAATATCTGAACAAGAGGAAAAAAAAATGCGAAATAAAACTCGGGAACTGTTCAAACTGGTTTTTCCCGAAAGAATGCTTGCAGATTCCTGTAATTATTAGCCTTTAAAAGTATATTGCTATGAAGCAACTTTGGGCACCATGGAGAATGGATTACATTAAAAGCGATAAAACCGATGGATGTATTTTTTGTGTTCTCCCCTCATCCAATGACGATGATAAAAATTATATTTTATTTAAAGGAATTCATTCCTTTGTAGTTATGAATATCTTCCCTTATAACTGCGCACATCTCATGGTCTCACCTTACAGTCATATTGGATGCATAACCAAAATAAATGAATCTGAAAAAAATGAAGTCACTCAATTGACCCATGAATGCATAAACATATTAAAAACTGTAATCGAACCTGATGGTTTCAACATAGGATACAACATTGGTAAAGCAGCTGGCGCAGGCTATGATGAACACATTCATTGCCACATTGTTCCACGCTGGTCGGGGGACACAAATTTCATGCCTGTGCTCGGCGAAGTTAAGGTTCATCCCGAGCACTTGCGAGCCACCTACGAAAAATTACACCCTCATTTTAAAAACCTGACTCTTTAAATCTCTTAAATGGTCGTGTCCGCAAAAAGTCAACGCATCAAACAGGAAGAAACTCCTATGATGCAACAATACCAAGGGATTAAAAAGAATCATCCAGATTCTATATTATTTTTCCGAATGGGGGACTTCTATGAAATGTTTAACGAAGATGCAAAAACAGCTTCGAAAATTCTTCAAATAACACTCACATCGAGAAATAAAAACCAGTCTAACCCGGTTCTTATGTGTGGTATTCCGCATCATTCATCTAATCTTTATATTACAAAACTTCTAAAGGCAGGAAAAAAAGTAGCACTCTGCGAACAAACCGAAGACCCAAAACTCACAAAAGGCCTGGTCAAGAGAGAAGTGGTTCGGATCATAACTCCTGGCACCGCATTGGATGATAATATGTTGGATCCTAAATCTGATCAGCTAATTGTTTCACTTTTTATTTCTAAAAAAGAAATAGGATTGGCGGCCTTGGACGTTTCTACCGGAAACTTTAAGATCACCCAATTCAACGAAGAAATGACAGGCTCACCTCTCGCCGACGAACTTCAAAAATTGGATCCCAAAGAAATTCTGATACCAGAAACTTTAATGGCTCAACCTAAACCCTGGTTGCCATCGGAAAATATTTTTCTTCATAGTTGGGACGACTGGACCTACTCCCATAGCGAGGCCCTTAGAAATCTCCTGAATCATTTCAAGACCCAGTCTCTAGAAGGTTTTGGTTGCGAGACTATGCACCAGGGAATCTCGGCAGCAGGCGCCCTAATTCACTACCTCCATGAAACACAAAAATCAGCACTGGAGCATATTAACTCCATCACTCCCTTTTTCGTTCATGACTATATGGCGCTGGATCAAACCACGGTAACCAGCTTGGAACTCATCCAATCCAGTGAAGGAACACGAAAAAATTCTCTTCTAAGCCTTCTAGATGAATCCTGCACACCCATGGGTGCCAGGCGAATTCGCGATTGGATCATTAAGCCCCTGGTAGACAATGAAAAAATTAAAAGACGTCTTGATATCGTTTCTAAGTTTAAATCTCTTCCATCGAACAGGCAGGAAATACGTGATTTTTTAGAAAAAATTTTCGATCTAGAAAGATTACTAGGAAAGATCACTTTATCCGTTTGCAATGCGAGAGACTTGGTTTCTCTTAAAAATTCTATAGGGACATTTCCGAATCTCTACAAAGCTTTGGAGAAATGTGAATTCTCTCAACTTCTCGTTTACTTGAAAAACTGGGATAACCTTAAAGATCTATACAATCTAATTGAAAAAAATATCGTGGATGACCCTCCTCTGGGCCTAAAAGAAGGAAACTTATTCAAATCTGGTTGCAATGAAGAGCTAGATCGACTCAAGGACATTTCTCGAAAGGGTAAAAGCTGGATTGCTTCTCTTGAATCTGAGGAAAAAGAAAAAACGGGAATACCTGTATTGAAAATCGGCTTTAATAAAATCTACGGATACTACATTGAGGTCACTAAAAAGCATGCCCATCGTGTTCCTAAAGATTACATTAGGAAACAATCCTTAGTAAATACAGAAAGGTTTATTTCTCCAAAATTAAAAGAATACGAAGAAGAAGTTACTCAGGCAGAAGAGAAAATTATTGAGCTGGAACAGAAACTATTTGAAGAGATTAGATGTAAAGTTTCATCGGCGGGACCGCAAATTCAAAAAATGGCGCACATAATAAGTGAAATTGATGCCTTAGCATCCTTTGCAGAAGTCGCACATAGAAATAATTATTGCCATCCAGAAATTCTTGATGAACCTAGTTTGAATATTAGTAATGGTCGGCATGCTTTAATCGAGCAAATTGACCCCGGAGACCGATTTATCCCCAATGATACATGCCTTGACAACCATGATCAACAAATCATGGTTATCACAGGCCCCAATATGGCGGGTAAATCCACCTATCTCAGACAGGTTGCGTTGATCTGCCTGATGGCGCAAATAGGCAGCTTTGTCCCAGCAGAACGAGTCCAGATGGGAATCATAGATCGTATTTTCTCTCGCGTTGGTGCACAAGACCATTTGTTAAAGGGACAATCAACGTTTATGGTGGAGATGAACGAAACGGCAAATATTCTCAACAATGCCACACCTAAGAGCTTGATCATTCTTGATGAAATTGGCAGGGGCACAAGCACCTTCGATGGCATTAGTATCGCATGGTCGATTGTGGAGTATCTACATAGAACTGAAAAAGAAGGAGGGCCTAAAACATTATTTGCAACTCATTACCATGAATTGACCGATCTATCGCGTGTTCTATCGGGTGTAAAAAACTTTAATATTCAAGTAAAAGAATGGAATGATGAAATCATCTTTTTAAGAAAAATCCTTCCAGGGGGTGCAGATAAAAGCTATGGTATCCAAGTGGCACGATTGGCTGGTCTCCCCAAACAAGTTCTAGATCGAGCCCATGAGGTTCTTTTCAATTTAGAACAAAGCGAGTTTGATGAAGTTGGGGTCCCAAAGATTTCACGTACAGAGAAAAAAGATAATCAGGCCAGCCCAGGACAACTGAGATTATTCCCCGAACCTCCAAACCCTTTGATCCAGAAGTTAAACCAAATAGATCCAAACGAGATGTCTCCAAAACAGGCACTGGATACTCTTTTCGACCTTTTTAAAATCATGAAGGAAAACAGTAAATGAAAATCATGGTAACTGGTGGAGCTGGTTTTATAGGCTCACATATTGTTAATGCGTATATTGATGCAGGACATGATGTAGTTATCATCGATGACCTATCTTCAGGAGAAATGAGTTTTGTAAATCCTAAAGCCATGTTTTATCAATTAAACATCCATTCACCCGACGTGAAGACGATTCTTGAAAAAGAAAAAATTTCAGCCATCAATCACCATGCAGCTCAGATTTCCGTCTCAGAATCAGTTTCTGACCCACTATTTGATGCTAACTCCAATATTATTGGTACTTTACAACTTCTCCAAAATGCTGTATCTTTGAAAATTGATAAGTTTGTATTTGCTTCGACCGGGGGTGCCATGTATGGCAAACAAACTGTATTTCCGGCTAACGAGGAGCATCCATGCCATCCTTTGAGTCCATACGGAATATCAAAACTATGCGCGGAAAAATACATAAATTACTTTAGAACGCAGCACGGTTTAAATACCACCGTACTTCGTTATAGCAATGTTTATGGTCCGCATCAGGATCCACATGGAGAGGCCGGTGTGGTGGCAATTTTCTGCCAACGTTTAATGGAAGGTTTGCCACCGGTAATTTGTGGTGATGGTGAGCAAACACGAGACTTTATATCTGTTAGGGATGTTGCTCAGGCCAATATTATTGCATTAGACTCAAAATGCGAGGGAACATTTAATGTTGGCACGGGAAAAGAAACTAGTGTTAATTTTTTAACTAAAGAATTGCTAAAAGTTTCTGGAATAACAACATCTGCCAAACACAGCCCTGCGAGAAAGGGCGAACAGAGAAGAAGCTCAATTGACAGCGAAAAACTATTGAAAAATTTTGGTTGGAAACCTTGTGTTTCCTTGGAGGAAGGACTTTTTGAAACAATCAATTATTTCAAAAATAAAACTACTTAATGTTTTTATCCTAATTGGGATTTTTATTTTTGCTCCGATCCCTTCTGTATTTGCTGCTTCTCCCAATATTGTGAATATTGGTGTTGCGATAAAAGGCAAATATTTGGTAATGAATAGCCGTCTCATTGATGGATTTACTGAAAAGATTGTAGAGGCTATTGAAAGTGGTGTGCCCATGGGCTTCACTTTCGAGATTGAATTAAGAAAAGAAAATACCGCATGGGTTGACAGTCTAATAAGTAAAAATACAGTGAGACATAAAATTCGATTTGATGCTTTAAAAAAAGCATATTATTTTTCAGAGTTAGGAAAAAATGTTCGTAGAAAGGTGATAACGCGCAAAACTTCAAGATACAAAAATCTAATGCTGACCTTAAAGGATATCCCCATAGCACCTGTTTTTCGTTTGGATCCAAGCGAAAAATACTATGTCCGAGTGAAAGCAGACCTGGAAACAGACCGCTTCTGGTTTCCCTTTAATTATATTTTCTTTTTCGTTCCCTTTAGTGACCGAGAAACCTCTTGGGCGCAGACCTCTTCCTTGTCTATTGATCCAGGCTTAGAGCTTTCCAGACAAACCGCGAAGTCCAAGACGAGAAAAGGAAAGGTTTCCAGAGATGTCATCCGATCCTTCAACCAGTAGTCCTCCTCTTTACACACCTCCATCAGAAGAACAGCTAGGACAAAAACGTAAGCGAACAACCTATACCATTTTTGGAATAATGGTAGCGCTCATCGTTTTAACCCTAATCGAGAGTCATTTTCTTCAGGCTGAGGCAAGCTCATCGATTACAAATAATATTCTGATTTTAGCTGTATTCAATATCATTATAATTCTTCTTTTTGTTCTTATTATCCTTATCACTCGGAATCTCGTAAAGGTTTATAACGAACGAAAAAGTAAAATTATTGGGTCAAAATTCCAAACCAAACTTATCATTGCATTCTTAATCCTTTCCCTAGTGCCATCCATCTTATTATTCATGGTTGCCAGTAAGTTATTCACTTTTAGTATAGGGAACTGGTTCAACCTGAAAACTGAACAAACTTTACAGTATTCGATGGACATTGCACGGAATTATTATTCTGAGTTTGAAAATAGAGCCGTTTCAAAAACAAAAAATATAGAACATTTTATAGAAAGTAGAAACCTATATCTGAAAGAAAATCGCCAACATCTGCAAACTTTAATTCAAAACAAAGTCGCAGAGTATAATCTCGCAGGAATAATTATTTATGACAATAATTTAAAGGAAATAGCATCAGAGATAGACTCCTCTCTGCTCTCCCATTCCTCTAAAATTAACTATAGAAATTTGATCCAAAAAAGCATTGATGGAGAAAAAGTAACAGAGATTCATATGGCAGAATGGCACAAAAGATTCATGGTGATTGTCCTTCCTCTTACACAAATTGTGAACAAGGAAGTTACCATTTGGGGTTACATTCTCACTTTAACTTCTGCAGATAAAAACTCATTAAGTCATGTCGAAACCATAAAAAAAACCTATGAAGATTATAAACAACAAAGTTTCCTCAAAATTCCTGTAAGCGCAAATTACTACATTACCTTCCTCCTGATATCTTTATTGATATTATTTTCGGCAATTTGGCTCGGATTTTATATGGCTCGGGGGATTACTATTCCAATTCAACAATTAGCTGAAGGGACTCGACGCATCGCAGAGGGTGATTTAAATTTCAAAATCGGAGTCAGGGCCACTGATGAAATAGCTCTTCTTGTAAATTCTTTTAACACCATGACTGAAGAGCTAAATGATAGTAGAGTTGACATACAGCAAGCCAACGAAATCCTAAAGAAAACGAATATAGAACTGGATCGCAGAAGAAATTACATAGAAACGATCCTGGAAAATATTGGTGCAGGGGTTATTTCTATAGATAAAAAGGGCCGAATTACAACATTTAACAAAGCCGCAGAAAGTATTCTGCATTTAAACAGTGAGAACATATTTGGTTTAAATTATAAGGATGCGTTTGATTACTCTTATCACGAACCTATCAGAAAATTGATTCAAAAGATGAATGCACAGAATCACAATTCTATTGAAGAACAAATTGACCTTCGTGTGGGGGATAATAATGTCACTCTTCTTTTTAATATTCAGGTGTTAGCTGGCATATCAAAAAAATACGGAGGGATGGTCATAGTTTTTGAGGATCTAACACGTTTATTTAAAGCCCAAAAAGTAGCAGCATGGAAGGAAGTTGCTCAAGGAATTGCGCACGAAATAAAAAATCCCCTAACTCCTATTCAACTAAATACCCAACGGTTGAAGAAAAAGTATTACGAAAATCGTGAAGACTTTGCAAGGGTTTTTGATGAAAGCATAAATATTATTTCTCAGGAAGTCGAGAGCATGAAAGAACTCATAAATGAATTCATAAGATTTTCTAGAATGCCAACCCCAAATCCGAAATTAACCTCCTTACACAAGATTATCGACGACATTCTTATTTCCTATTCCGAACACGAAAAAAATATTCAAATAAGAAAGAGCTTCGATCCAAATTTAGAACAATTGTTTATTGATCCCGAACAAATACGGCGTGTACTTATAAATCTTTTTGAAAACGCTACCGACGCAATTGATGAAGGTGGAACTATTCAAATTAATACAAAAATTCTCGATGAAAAAAAATTAATTAGGATAGAGTTTTCTGACAATGGGGCAGGCATTTCATCCGCGGACCGGGAAAAGTTATTCTTACCCCATTTTACCACCAAAAAAAGAGGTACCGGGTTGGGTCTTGCCATTGTAAATAGAATTATATTTGATCATAATGGGACCATTAAATTCCAAGACAACTATCCCAAAGGCACCTCCTTTATTATTGATCTTCCCTATTCACAAACTACCCTGGAAGTCAAAAAGTCAATATCCCAATCTTTTTCTGATATTTCCTAATTCAAAGCATTCGCTTTCATTCAATTGGCAAATATTTTACAATATATAAAATAATACTATTTTGGGCTACATTATGATCCGAGATTTTAACATTAAATTGGAAGATAAATTATACCAACAATTAAAGGAGCTCTGTAAGGGCGAAGAAAGTACTATGCGAGAATACATCCTGCAAATTCTAGAGGAAAGTTTAAATCAGAATGACCTCAATCAGTTATCCAAAGACAAAACCAACCTGGAAACTTATTTAAACAAAGGACAACGGGGAAGCCGAAACTATGGTGTCAAGGGGCAAGGTTGGTAAACCTGAATAATCTTTCTTCCTTTTTAATCCCGAATCACTTCAACATCAAATACTATTGAGAATTTAATATGGCTAATAGATTTATTGATAATGGAAACGGAACTATTACCGATAACGAGTTGAATTTAATTTGGAGAAAAACAGATTCATTTCAAGACACGCAAAAATGGATGAACTGGTTCAAAGGTCAAGATTACGTAGAAATCGCTAACTTAGAGAAGCTGGCAGGATACGATAATTGGCGTTATCCCAAACAGGAAGAAGCATGGTCGCTATTTGATCTCAAATTTAAAAATACTGATAAATATGGTGATGAAATTTATTTACCCTCTATATTTGAACCAGGAAGTGCGGGCACAACCTGGACAAACGAAGAAAAAGATTCATCAGCCCTTGTTGTCCAATATGAGGATGGAATGAAAGTATGGCCGTCAAAATATGCTCACTTGAATATGGCTTATCGTATGGTCCAGGAAATTAACTAGAGATCAATTCAGACTTTGAAATTCAGAACGCAAGGGATAAATAGTTTTTATTCGAGGCTTTTTAGGACCGTCATAATTAAATCCTGCTGAAATTACAAATCTGATTTTATCGACCTTAGTATTTAATCTTTTAAATTCTACAGGATGCACCCTCTGAGCCCCAAGCTCTAATATCAACGGCTTCCCTACAGGAAGATTTAAGCTTCCCACTGCTGTCTCTCCGAGGTTAATTTTGATCGAACCAATGTTTATCCCCTCTCGAATGAAACTTCCTTCCGCTAAATGGACATTACTGCCATCGTGAAAAATTCTCCACATATAGCGAGTATCAAATCCTCTTGCCTTTGATATCAGAGATACGGGGTCTAAGAATTGAATATAAGATTGCCCTTTACTTTGATAAAAGTAAATGTTGCGCATTGACCATAATCCGAGCTCCTTTTCAAAAGATCTTCTGGCCATCAAACCACATTGACGATTTTCTAAGAGCGTCTGCAAAAAAACACGTTTTTTGCGAATAAGATTCTTACGGATTTTTAAAGAATTGGGGTCAACTAAATAGCAAGAAGCCAACCCAAGTTTCAAATCTCGAACTGAATCTGATGTATTCAAGATGCTGGTCTCCAACTGCCGTATCAGTTCTTTTTCAATATCTGGATGATAATTTCGCGCTACCTCTTTGGCAATATCAACAACTTTATCCCAATTTTTACTTGCAATTGCTTGTTCAAAATCAGATGTCACTTTTTCTTTAAATCCTATTTTTTCTTCAGGGAAATATACCTTACCTCCAAATACCTTTTCCTTTAAGAATTGATACCTTTTCGGATGACTGAATTGAAAATAAGGATAATTAATATAAGCTGCTACCGAATTGGCAAAATCTTCCGAAGGATCTTGTCTGGAATAAGTTGACAATTGGCGTGAAGAAACCGGCGCATAACTAATCTCTCTCGAGTCATTTAAAGCGGTGAATAAATAGTCATCTCCCGGCTTAGAATCTAAGGCTGGAATATGGATCAATTTAAATTTTGTAAGCTCCAACCATTCATCGGAAAAGGAGAGATAACCATTGAACATGTCATATATATGAGCCATTTCATGTTGAACAATATTACTTAAGTCTTTCTGGTCTTCATAAAAAAGTTTCGAATAAAACTCGATGCGTGGCTCCTGATTTTTTACCTCTATCTGGTAAGACATTCTGGCGGATCTATATACCGTTTGAAAATGTGGAAAAGTGGCGGCTGGTATATCATCCACAGGCATTCCTACTGGCCCACCACGAAATTGACTAAGATGGTAAAAACCTTTAACTCCATTAATCTTTAGAAAGGTATCAGGTAATTTAGAAAAAGCAGTTATCAGTTTATTTATTTCCCAGGGTCTCCATTCATGCTCCAGATCGATTAATTCATAACCAAACTGGGTATTAAAATCGGCTTTAAGCTGATTAATTTCTTCTCTATAGTTTCCAGGGTGTTCGTAAACAGGGCGCTTTGACTCCTCAGTCCAAGATAGTCTGGTAAACAGAAAGCCTGCAAAAAAACCTATTAAAATTGGAATCAAAAACCTGTTTCGCATATAAGGATTTCTCTCAAATATATTTCTAATCTCCAAAGATTAACAAATCTACCAGTCTTTGGCTATAGATGGTTTAAATTTAATAAATTCAATACTTACTTGCTGGTGGTGAGTCAAATTTTTTAGTAGAATATTAGCAACCTTATAATGAGAAAACGCATCTAATATCAGTTTCTATTAAAAATCTGAAAGAGGAAAATCTACATGGCTAAA
>CAZMBO010000020.1:0-11565 GCA_964564655.1 uncultured Nitrospina sp.
TACTACCTGATCCAGTTGGCGTGGGTAAATTACAACCTTACGTTCGCTATCAACAGTTTGCTCGGGATAGAATAAATCGATCCGCTGCAAGAGGAAACCGATCAGTAATAGAAGGAGGAATTAACTACATTATTTCCGGTGCTAACGGAAAAATTTGTGCATTTTACTCTGGGGATAAAGTTGGTAATGGTTCCACCACAGACAGCTTTAACATTGGTATGCAGTTCCAATTAATGTAATTGACTCCTACGTAAATACAAGATTCCATCAAAAGGAGAGAGGTCCCTACCTCTCTCCTTTTATATTTTGAAAGATAGAGCCCAGCCTCCCCAACAACCCCTTCCTTTTCATGCCTCTCTTCTTATTTTCTTCTATCAAGGAAAAAGAATAGGTGTTCTTAGCAAGAAAATTAAGCGTACAAGGTTTTCGATGCTTAATTTTAGGGCACAAAAAACTATGCAGTCTGAATTCATTGCCTTAAGTCCTTTTTTATCAATGGGTTTTTTTTTAATAATTTTGGCACTACTATTGCTTAGTAAAGGTCAAAGCGGCAAAAAATAAATACCCATCAAACGATTAAATAAATAAGAAAGGAAGGTTAGAAATGGGCTTTTTAAAGTCTCAAAGAGGAACTTCAAAAATAACATCGATGCTCTTGGCTTTTATGCTTTTTGCTATAACGGTACAAGCACAAGCAGCTGATACGATTAAAGTAGGAATACTTCATTCCCTTTCTGGAACCATGGCAATTAGTGAAACTTCCCTTAGGGATGTTGCTTTAATGGCCATTGAAGAAATCAATGCAAAAGGTGGTGTTCTAGGTAAAAAGCTTGAGCCGGTAGTGGTCGATCCTGCTTCAAATTGGCCCTTGTTTGCGGAGAAAGCCCGCGAGTTGATTCAAAAACATAAAGTCGCAGTGACATTTGGTTGTTGGACTTCTGTTTCCCGGAAATCCGTACTACCCGTTTTTGAAGAATTGAATGGCTTGCTGTTTTACCCTGTTCAATATGAAGGCGAAGAATCTTCCTACAACGTGTTTTACACTGGTGCTGCTCCAAATCAGCAAGCCATTCCTGCTGTGGAGTATCTAATGAGCGAAGACGGTGGCGCAGCTAAAAAATGGGTGTTGTTAGGAACCGACTATGTTTACCCTCGTACAACCAATAAAATCTTAAATTATTTCCTCAAGTCTAAAGGCGTAGCTAAAAAAGATATAATGGAAACGTACACACCCTTTGGTCATAGTGATTATCAAACTATCGTTGCCGATATTAAGAAGTTTGCGGCTGGAACACCTACCGCAGTTGTTTCTACAATCAACGGTGATTCAAATGTTCCCTTCTATAAAGAGCTCGGCAACCAGGGTCTCAAAGCAGAAGACATTCCTGTAGTTGCATTCTCAGTTGGAGAAGAAGAACTACGTGGTATTGATGCAAAACCATTGGTAGGACATCTGGCAGCATGGAATTATTTTATGTCTCAGGATACTGCTGAAAACAAAGCCTTCATCAAAAAATGGAAAGCCTATGTTAAAAAACATAAGCTTCCTGATGGAAGTAAGCGTGTCACCAACGATCCAATGGAAGCGACCTATATTGGAATCAAGATGTGGGCACAGGCAGCTGAACAAGCGGGCACCACAAATGTTGATGCTGTTCGTCAGGCAGTAGGAGGTCAAACAGTTCAATCGCCTTCTGGTTATACAATTACGATGGATGCAGCAAACCATCATTTGCATAAACCAGTTGTTATTGGAGAAATTACGGAGAATGGCCAGTTTGATGTTGTCTGGAAAACGGATGGCCCGATCCGTGCGCAAGCTTGGAGTCCTCATATCCCAGACAGCAAAGAAAAAGTTGCCGACTGGACTTATCCATGGGTATGTGGTAATTGCAAAAAACCTAAGTTCTGATTGCTAAAAATTCCTCCTCCGGTTCCTAAAGTATTGTCTCCTCCAAGACAAACCTAGGGAACTGGAGGAGAAATTATTGTTTAATTCTATAATTTTTAAAATCAGTATAATTCCATTAGTTCTTTGATGGAATTTTCTTGTTTCTGCGTTGTTTTAGAAGGAGGAGATAATAATAGCTTGATTCTATAAATTTTTAAAATCAGTAATTCCATCGGTTCTTTGATAGAATTTTCTTGTTTCCGCGTTGTTTTAATAAGGAGGAGATGGTAATTTAATTCTTAATTATTAGAAACCATTAATTCCATCTCTCCTTTGATGGAATTTTCTTATTTCCACGTTGTTTAAAAAGAATGAAAGAAAACTTCTTATTTGAGCCTCATAAATTGGGTTCCTCCCCTATCAGCCGGAAAACATTTACCCAGTTTTTTGGGGTTTTTGTTTTTTTGGTTATAGGCTTGCTTTCATTTTCCACCGTAGAAGCAAATGATTTCGAGCTAACTTTAAAAGATTTAGGAAATAAGAGTCGTTCAAAGATAAAAAAAGCGATAAAGGATCTGGGCAATCAAGGAAACCCGGCTGCCCTACCCGCTCTTCAAGCCTTAAAAGATAATCGACTCAGGATCAGCGCAGACGGCGCCCTAATTATTCTCAACGAATCTGGAGACAAAGGCCGCAACGCGCTGAGTGAAAACCAAGTCGACCTAAAATCCTTAAATCTTCGTAAACCCAGAATTAATAATTCTGTTCGAAGAGCTTTGTCCTCAACCATAGGGAAGTTACAACTACAATCCAGTGACCCCAATATTCGTCTAGCTGCAGCAGAACAATTGTTGAAAAAATCTTCGAGTGGTTTAGTGGAACTGGTTGAAAAGGCTTTAGCCAAGGAAACTAATGATGAAATCCGTGAAGTTTTCTTCTTAGTCTTGGCCAAAGAAGGGCTCAAGAGTGACGATAAAAAAAAGCGCCTTCAATCGCTTAAAGTCATTAAAGAATTCGGAAACAATGACTTTAAAAATGTTTTAGAAAGGTTACTGAGAAAGAATGAAAAAGGTGAGTTTCTCGAAAGTGATTCCGAAGTTCGTGATAGTGCAAAAAAAGCTCTCTCCTCTATTGGAGGACGACAGTTCTTCATCACTCAAACAGCAAATTTATTCTACGGAATAAGTCTTGGCAGCATATTGCTTCTAGCTGCTTTGGGATTAGCTATAACCTTTGGTCTTATGGGTGTTATCAACATGGCTCACGGAGAGATGTTGATGATTGGTGCCTACTCCACCTTTGTTATTCAAAACCTATTCCAGAAATATTTACCCAGTCTATTTGACTGGTACCTTATTGCAGCTATTCCAACTGCATTCATTGTGAGTGGAGTTGTTGGTATCATAATGGAAAGAAGTGTGATCAGACATCTGTACGGACGCCCCCTTGAAACTCTTCTAGCTACTTGGGGAATCAGTTTAGTTCTTATCCAAACTATCAGACTTATTTTTGGAGCACAAAATGTTGAGGTAGCTAACCCTTCCTACCTCTCTGGTGGAATTCAAGCTTTTAACGGTGTTGTTCTTCCATTTAATCGAATTGCCATCATAATTTTCGTTCTCTTTGTCGTCATTTTAGTTTGGACATTACTACAAAAAAGCTCATTGGGGTTACAGGTCCGTGCCGTCACACAAAACAGAGGGATGGCTTCATGTGTTGGAATATCAACTCGTAAGATTGATATGTACACTTTTGGGTTAGGATCAGGTGTAGCTGGCCTTGGCGGTGTCGCCTTATCACAGATTGGAAATGTCGGTCCTGAACTAGGACAGTTGTATATTGTCGATTCTTTCATGGTTGTAGTGCTAGGCGGCGTCGGGAAAATAGCTGGTACCGTTGCGGGCGCAATGGGCTTAGGGGTTTTAAACAAGTTTTTAGAACCAGTAGCGGGTGCAGTATTGGGGAAAATTTTTGTTTTAGTTCTTATAATTATTGTGATTCAGAAACGACCGCAAGGACTATTTGCCTTGAAAGGTCGTATGATTGATGACTGAGTGTTACTACATGATTAAAAAAATTTCAGAATTACATTCTTTTAAAGGTTGGCTATTTAATTTTCTCCTGTTAGGTCTAGCCGTAGTCCTTCTTCCCTTGCTAAATATTTGGCTGCCTGAAGACTCCGTTTGGCATGTTCCTAATTATATGTTTTCCCTACTGGGTAAATATTTATGCTACGCATTAGTGGCTTTAGCTGTTGACTTAATATGGGGCTATACCGGCATCCTAAGCTTAGGGCATGGGGTATTTTTCTCCATCGGGGGATATGCCATGGGAATGTATTTGATGAGAAGTATTGGCAAAGAAGGCGTTTATAAAAGTGATCTGCCCGATTTCATGGTGTTCCTTGATTGGAAAGAATTACCATGGTACTGGTACGGGTTTGATAACTTTGTTTTTACTTTATTGGTTATCCTAGTGATTCCAGGTTTATTGGCATTTATTTTTGGTTATTTTGCCTTCAGATCACGAATTAAAGGAGTTTACTTTGCAATCATTACCCAGGCTATGACATTCGCCCTAATGCTATTATTTTTTCGTAACAATACTGGGTTTGGTGGTAACAATGGCCTGACTGATTTCAAAAGAATTTTAGGGTATTCATTGCAAGAACCATCCACCAAAATGGGTATATATATAATCACTGTTCTGGTCCTGTTTTTAAGCTATGTCCTATCCCGTTATATAGTTAAATCAAAATTAGGAAGGGTACTAATTGCCATTCGAGATGCTGAAAGCCGCGTGATGTTTTCTGGGTACAATACGTTGCACTACAAACTGGCAATATGGACACTGTCGGCTTTTCTATGCGGAATAGCCGGAGCACTGTACGTCCCTCAGGTTGGAATTATCAATCCAAGTGAAATGCAACCTTCAAACTCTATTGAGATGGCTATTTGGGTCGCCGTAGGTGGACGTGGAACTCTGGGTGGCGCTCTAGTTGGCGCGGGTTTAGTCAATGGGGCTAAGAGCTGGTTTACAGTTGCTGCCCCGGATTATTGGCTTTATTTTTTAGGGGGATTATTTATTGTTGTAACACTATTTTTTCCAAAGGGCTTTGTTGGTATTTTTTCTCGATCTTCTTCAAAAAATAATAAGGGGGTCATTTTAAATGACTAGTCCAGAAGCTCAAATAAAAGATGTTTCAGTTGACACATCACATGGTTGTATCCTTTACATAGAGGGTCTGACAGTTAGTTTTGACGGGTTCAAAGCTCTTAATGATTTAAATCTCTACATCGATGAGGGCGAGTTACGTTGTATCATTGGGCCTAATGGTGCCGGTAAGACTACCATGATGGACGTGATCACTGGCAAAACGCGGCCGGATAAAGGATCCGTTTTTTTTGGGCAAAATCATGACCTGTCCAAGATGACGGAGTATGAAATTTCTCACGCCGGAATAGGTCGTAAATTTCAAAAACCAACGGTTTTTCTTAACCATACAGTTTTTGAAAATCTAGAGTTAGCGCTTCAAACTAAAAAAGATGTGTGGACCTCTCTTACAAAGTCCTTGAGCGGTGAACAAAAAGATTTAATCGAAAAAGATTTAGAAACTATCGGGTTGACCGAACAAAAAAATCTTCGTGCTGGTTTGTTATCGCATGGCCAGAAGCAATGGTTAGAAATTGGTATGCTACTTGTTCAGGATCCAAACCTCTTATTAATAGATGAACCTGTCGCGGGGATGACCCACCAGGAAACAGAGCGTACGGCTGAGCTTTTAGCTTCACTTGCAGGAAAACATTCTGTCGTAGTTGTTGAACACGAAATGGACTTTATTCGTTCTATAGCAAACAGGGTAACTGTTTTGCATGAGGGAAGTGTTCTTGCAGAGGGGAAAATGGAGGATGTACAAGAAGATCCAAAAGTCATGGAAGTTTATCTAGGAAGTTAACCGTGTTAAAAATTAAAAATTTGAACCAATTTTATGGCGAAAGCCATACCCTCTGGGATGTTGACCTAGATGTTTTATCGGGAACTTGCACCTGCTTGATGGGAAGAAATGGTGTAGGAAAAACAACCCTGCTTAAGTCCATTATGGGACTCTTACCGGTAAGTTCAGGTTCTATTTTTTTTGACGGGAACGAGCTCATAGGCAAACCTGCAGAGTTAAGAGCACGTAAAGGAATCGGTTATGTCCCCCAAGGACGAGAAATATTCACACAATTAAGTGTCGAGGAAAACCTTCGTGTAGCCCTCCTTGCACGTGATGATGGATTACGTGAAATCCCTGAGTATATTTTTGAAATATTTCCTGTATTAAAACAAATGCTCAATCGTCGCGGGGGAGATCTTTCTGGGGGTCAGCAACAACAGTTGGCAATTGGGCGTGCCTTGAGCCTCAGCCCTAAACTTCTAATTCTAGATGAACCAACAGAAGGTATTCAGCCCAATATTGTCCATGAAATAGGTGATATCATCCTTCGCTTGAATCAAGAGAAGGGGCTGACCATATTGCTGGTAGAGCAAAAACTCCCATTTGCACGACGTGTCGCCCAAAGCTTTTGCATTCTGGATAAAGGACGCGATGTTGCTACCGATGCCATTGAAAATTTAGGGGAAGATATAATAAATCGTTACTTGAAAGTGTAGTGTGAACGCTGGATCCGCTGAATTTTTACCCTTAATAATAGACTTAAAATAAAGTGGCGAACCGAGAACAAATTACTTTACTAAAAAGCTCTGTAGCAAGATGGAATATCTGGAGAGAAAACAACCCAAAAATCGATCCAGACCTGGATCGTTTCGATTTCAATGGCGTTAACCTAAAGAATGCCAACCTAAGAAGAGCTAATTTTTATATGGCCTTACTCAACGGCGCTAATCTTCAGGGGTCGAACCTCACTAAAACCTTCTTCGCTGGCTCGGATTTGCGGGGTGCCAACCTAAGTGAAACCGATTGCTCGGGTGCGAAATTCAATGGTGCGGATTTAGATGGGTGCACCTTTAAGAAAGCTACCCTAAGAAAAATGGATTTCAGCAGCCGTGATCTCCGCGATGTCGATTTTAGCGAAGCTGATCTAAGAAGAGCCGATCTGCGAAAATCTAATCTAAAAAAAATAAATTTCTTCAAAGCGGATCTTCGTAAAACCTTATTCACTGAAGCCAATCTCACAGGGGCGTACCTGTCTTCAACGTTGTTACAGGATACTGACTTTCAATGGGCTAATCTCAGCAAAGCTGTCATGCGTTACTCCCTCAACCTAACCGCTGCCCAAATACAATCCGCGAAGATCGACCGCGAAACAAAAGTTCCCCACTATCTGAAGATCCATTGGGTTTCTGAAACCCATTTCCACTGCAAAGAAAACCTAGTGTAAACACCAATTTCTTTGTTTTCCTTCCCTAAAAGGTATCAATCTATTAAAACTTTAATTGATGAAGAACGAAGCTCGTAACTGTATTTTAATCGTAAAATAACTTTAAACGCTCTTCCCCTTCCAACGATGGACATCCCGCATAAATTTTCGTTTGTCCATATCTTTGTCCCAGGGAAATATGTCCATTAAAGGCTCCAGGGCATAGTTTGACTTGTCTTCGGGAGGAAGTTCGAACCCACCTTCTGTAATTCGATAAATATTATTAAAAGTTCGGTAGTTACCACACAGAGTCACATAATCCCATGAAGTGTTTCCTTCTATCAAGGCACATAATTCTGAGGATGAAATTCCCTCATAAAGATTAATTTTTCCAATGTCACCTTTATGCATTTTTGGGTTACCCGTCTCGGCAAAATCGATTGTCCAAATTTGCGAGCCTTCTTGGCCGAACACTTCAAGTTGGTAAACAATCTGCCAATGCTGCCAACCTCCCAATAGTTCACTTTTTAGTATCCGCTCAAGCAAAGAGTTTTCAATAAAATCTTCCACAACCTTCATTTCTTTTTCATATTGAGTAGGATCGATTGTTTTTGTCTTTATTGAGGGAACGTGCGCACCTGGTTTAAAAAAAATTTTATGACTATCATCCTCCCGAACTCGGACAAAATTAGAGGCCTGTTTCTCTATATGAGTCCCATCTTTTGATATATGGGCAACATCCCCTGGGAAATAGGTGGAACTTGGTACTTCTGGGCAAAAAACTGCCAGGTCCCGCAGAAATTGTTCCTGAGTGGTAGGAAATGAATATTGATTTAAGAAAGTTAATTCATCTCTATAGCGAAATGCTGCAGAACCGGGGACAACCATCCGAGGTGAGAGCGCCCTCACTACATTTAGATAGGTACAATATTCATCAAAGGGAAGAGCAAGAGGTTTGTTATAAGAAAAATTTCCTTCTAACAGCGGAACAAACCGAGAATGCAAGAAATCAATATGTCCGCACTTCTCTATAATTTGTTGGATGATTTCGGGATTCACCTGGGAGTCCACTTGGTTCCACAGCGTAACCTCCCCATCATTTACCAGTAGTCCATGCTCCGGGAATTCATCTTCTGCGGTACTCACTTGGTTGCGTGAGGGAGTTGGAATCAATGTCACATCTTTAACTTGAACAGGTTCAAAATCTGCAACCACTTTTATATTTTTAAATTCGAGTTCATCGAGAATACTGAGTAGAAGGTCATCTTTAGGAGCAAGGATAATAGTTTCTGGAGTAATAATAGTTTCGTTTTGGACGAGATAGGCCAATGTACGAACATCAAAATGATCTTGGTGTCTATGTGAAAGATTAAGGACATCTACAGGTGGAACTTTATCCTTTTGCAAAATAATACTGGGACATAGCACATTGATCTCTTCCCAAAGATAATCGAACCAAACGGGATCAGTGAGAATATTTGTTTTTTCCGACTGTATGTACAGACAGGCATGCCCTATCAAAGTGGTTTGGATCATTAAATCAAATCCTGATATTATTGGAAGTATGGAGATTAACCGAATGAGACAAGTAATTCAAGCAGCAGTTCATATAGGCCGTTCCTATTTCCGAGAAGTACTTAAATGGATGCGAAAATTTGGGCATTTATATATAGTGTTTGTATAAATCATTTCGTACAGGGAATAATTGAAGTTCATCTGACGAACACCAGGAGGAAAAACTCCATAACCCCCACCCCTGATTAGAATATTGAATACTACTGTCCACAATTTATCTTTTACTCCTAATCGGATTTTTTGCATCGGCAAAAACTATGGCGAACACATTAAGGAATTAGGCGATAAACAAACCCCAAACGAACCTGTGGTATTTATGAAACCCGTTTGTAGCATTGTAGCTCCGAGTGTAACACTATACCATCCGCCCTACGGAAACGAATTGCAACACGAGGTGGAAGTAGTTTTGTTGATTGGAAAAGAGGGAAAGAATATCCATGAATCCCAAGCCTTATCATATGTTTCCGGAATAACACTAGGCTTAGACTTAACGCTGCGTGATGTCCAAAAAAAATTAAAGGTTGCTGGATTGCCTTGGGAGCGTTCCAAGTCCTTTGAGCAAAGTGCACCATTAGGTGTCTTTAAAAAATATCATCCAGAAAAAATTGATTTGGCAAACCTTAACTTCTCATGCTTAGTCAACGGCCATTTAAGACAAACAGGCAATACAGGACAAATGATTTTCCCCATCTCAAGTCTAATTCAAATTCTTAGTAGTTGGTGGACTTTAAAACCTGGCGATATAATTTTCACGGGTACTCCTGCAGGCGTAGCCACGCTCCAGCCCGGCGACAAAATTGAAGTAGAAAGTCCTGTGATCGGCTCGTTTTTCTGGCAACTGAGTTCTGAGTAACCCTAGCGACACAAGAGCTCTATTAGCAAAGGATTTTGATTGGGGTTTGACATCATGGTAATTTATTAATCTAATTTTAGCGCCAACTCTAATGCACGTTTCTTAATTTTTGCATTGGGCCCAAACCAAGATTGTCTTAAACGCGAATCTGGAGTCTTTCCTAAACGGTCTGCTGTATATGTCACCGCAGTCAAAAGCCCCCATACTGTCATTTGTGTCGACTCCAAATTCTGCCCTGGCGCAGATCCGAAAGCATCCAGTGCAGATTTTGCGTTTTTTTTAGCCTGCTCTTCTGCTGCTTTGCCTTCATTTTTTGAAGGATCTGGTTTAAAAACCTCTGTCATATATTTTTCGGCAATCTTTTCATTTACATTTTTATCCACCAGTTTTTGCGCTGTTTCGGCAAAGTTTGATATAGCAGTACGACCCATTTCAATTGTAGTATTTGCTTTTTGCGTCATTTCTTCATCAAATCTTTGCGCCGACTCAGACAGAAAAGGGAGGGTCGATTTAAATACTCTTCTGAAAGAGTTTTTAACCGTTGGTCGGGCCTTCGAAGATATCTTCAACATACTGTTACAAGCAGACCGTAGGGTCAAAAATTGTATTTCTATTTTTTCCCTATCCTCATGGCGAGAAGCCAAAAGAATATAACCTTTGAGCTCATCACCTCCTGGCAAAGTAAAGTTTTCGTTTAGCCTGGCGAGGGCCCATATAATTCGCGAACCATCGAGGCTGCCAATGGTGTCAATTTCTGCACTTCCAGAATCAAAATAAGCTTTGTAAAAACGAAAGGTTTCCTGATTAGAATGTGACTTTGGTCTTTGCGAAGGAATTTTAGAAACTTCCCAATCGAGCTTGGCCTTATAAAGCATTTCACGGCTTGACAGACTACTGTTAACTTCCACACCGATCCCGTCCCACGGTTTTTCGTTTGATCCAATCATTGACACAATTCCAATAAACCTAAATTACTCATGTGTTACTAATTCTTATAGGTATATTTATACTGCAAATAAAGAATTTTAAAAAGGATTCTGTTTAAAATAATCAAATAGCATAGTTATACATTCAATTATTTTAAGCTGTATGGTTCATTTGATATTTTAAAATACCATTTGGGAACTCTGTGCCAAAGAAGGAGGGAAGAAATTGGGCGCGGAAAATTAAATTTCTTAAGAATGCACAGAAATAACATATATAAAAGGGGGAAACCCGCTCAATAAAACTTCATTGAATATTATTTCCCAGATTATATTTTTAGTAGCTCCAAAACTGTGTCGTAATGGATTTTAGAAACTTCTGACTCAGACATTTCAAGAACCAGAGCTATTTCTTTAATCGTTAAGCCTTCATAATAAAACATAGAAATGATCAAACGTTCTGTTACGGGTAACTCATCAATCCCTTCCGCAAGACAATCCAACCAGTCTTCTTTTCTCAATGTTTCTGGCGAAATAGACAGTCCCTCTAAACTAGCTACAGTACTTGGCTCATTCATTGTAATTCCTCAAGTTTTAATTGAAATAATTTAACTTATTAGCTGGTTTTCGTCTTTTCACTGGAGACTCCATTGCCTACCCTTACGATAAATATTCCACCCACTTTTTTCTGCCGTTTCCCTAAATATTTGGGTTAGATACTTATCTAAGCTTATATTCTTAATAAATCCCCACCGTTGAATTTTGACGCTTTTTGCTGTTAAATCTAATTAAGCAAAGCTCATGCCAAATTAGTTTTTGGAAGATATTAGGTTAAAATATTAATTTTTTGCCCTTTTTGAAAAACTTTATTTTGTTTGCGATTATCAATACTTATCCATATTATTACAGCCTGAAAGGAAAATAAATGGAGGAAAAAAAACCGCAGAAAAAGCGTAAGGAACC
>CAZMBO010000020.1:11665-14613 GCA_964564655.1 uncultured Nitrospina sp.
GCCTGAAAGGAAAATAAATGGAGGAAAAAAAACCGCAGAAAAAGCGTAAGGAACCCTTGATTTTTACAATCTGGGTCCACACAGGATATACCATACTTATCCTCTCAGTGATTGGTTGGGTGGTCTATATGGAGTTTTTCATGGATTAAGTCACCCCTCCAATAGTATTTTTAATTTACTGGAAATTAATATGTCAAATGATGAGCACTTGCTTAAAATTAAAGAGGGTGTTAATGCCTGGAACCAATGGCGTGAGCAAAACCCTGAAACGATCCCTGATCTTTCTAAAGTAGATATCCGTGGATTACAGCTTCAGAAAATTAACTTAAGTAATGTAGATTTGAAAGAAGCTAAACTCCAGTACTCCAATCTGTCTGGAGCCATACTTGAAAAAGCTGATATGAATAGAGCCAAGCTTTTGGAAACCAATTTCCAAAGTGCGAACTTGAAAGGCGCAAATCTTTCTGGAGCAGGTTTACTAGAATCGAACCTCCAGTTTGCTAATCTCGAAAATGCCAAGCTGGAAAAGGCCCAATTTAACGAAGGAACGATATTCAATCAAACCAACCTAAAAGGAGCTCTACTGAAGGGGGCAACAGGGCTGAACACAAATCAACTGGATGTGTCACAAACTGATTCTAACACCCAACTTCCAGATTACCTGGAAGAAGAATTGGATGATGATTTTTTGCTACAGATGTAAATATAGGAAGGAATTTATCAAAAAGATCCAATTTTTTCCGAAAAAACTACAGGGTCATTTTCATATTTTCGGATATAGGCAACAATGGAACCTGAAGCTCTGGCAGACAAAAACTTTTGCTGGTCATAACCCTTTACAATTTCCCATGCATTCTCTGGATACTTTTCAATTAATGGAAGCGCAATATCGTTCAGCATCCATTGTCCGTGGCGGATATCTTCTTTGATATGTATATCCCAATAGCTGACAGCATCATGACTAAGCTCCAGCCTCTCTCCAGCCAATTTATTATTCTTGAATGAAGCGGGAACAGAAATCTCGATAAACATTAGTCCCCCAACATATCTTAAAAATTTTTGTTTTTGTTCTGACAACAAGAAGGAATGGTTGATATTGGCTAAGACCTCCCAAGGAACAATATTTAAATAAGCCTCGGGCCTAGAGTCCAACCCTAACTCATTTAGCATGGCAGCAAAATGGGAAGAATGTTTTCGCTCTAATTTTCCTCCCCCATATTCTTCCCACAAGATTCGCGTCAACATGAGTTGCACATCCGAACCGGCTCCACCTAAAACCCGGGACAGTTGGCTTGCCTCCACCAACCCATCAAGCGAAGCAATTGCGAGAAGATGACAGTAGCCAACTTCTGAAATATCATCCCGGATATACCGGCCCTCTTCAGACAGTTTAGGGTTTAAATCTGCTTCTGCCCTTTCACAAAGAGCTTGAGTTACATCAACCGCATTTAACTTTTCAGTTAAAATTTGATTTTCTTCCCACGCAGACCATCTTTTTTCAATTCTGGATTGAATATCAAAAAGAAACCTTGACTGTTCATTCGAGTAATTTTTTAGGTCGTCGTACCAAAAAAGCTTTAATCTGTTGATATGGTACAAACATCTTTGAATAAAAAGATGTGCAGAGTCGTCTCCACCATTCCCAAAAAATGCTTCTTCCAAGGCAAGATCAATTTTTTCGTTGAAAAAATCAGCAATACGAGGATTTGCCAAAATTCTAGCATCCAAATCATCACAATTCACAAGTGACACAAATTCTTCCGCAGCTTTTTTATAATCTAGATCTGTATTAAGATTATCTGTTTTAATAAAAGTGACTTTATTCATTGTTCAATTGATAATAGCGACGCAGGACATGCCAAATTTATGAGTGATGAGCTTACTTAACTAAGCTGGAAAAAATAATTAGCGAATAATATATATTTAATATAACAAACTAAGTACTGTGGGTCAAAAATCGTAACTGAATCAAAATTTTTACAATAATCACAAAAGAACTAGGTAACAATGAAAAAAAATATTTTTGCTGATACGGTTCTAAAAGGGCTTTCGCTTAAAAAAAAGAAACTTCCTTCATGGCTGATCTATGATTCAAAAGGAAGTGAAATTTTCACTCAAATCACAAAACTCGAAAATTATTACCCAGCGCGTTGTGAGCTTGAAATATTCAACACACATAAATCGACTCTTTCAAAGTTATTTTCTAGCACTCCCACCCAATTAATCGAATTAGGCTCGGGTGATGGTAAAAAGACAATGGCTCTAATTAGACAGCTGATTGAAGACGGAGTTAAACTTCAATACACACCCATAGATATATCTAAAGGTGCAATTGACAATCTTGTCAAAATACTAAATCAAAACTTTGAAAGCTCTTCATTAAACATTACAGGCCTGGTTGCAGATTATTTTGAAGGTCTTGCCTCGATAGCAGAGGATAATAGACTAAGGAAAATGGTGCTGTTTTTGGGGGTCACTCTCAACAATATGGACATCCCTGATGCTAAATCTTTTCTAAAAAGATTACATCAGTTATTACAAAAAGAAGATTACTTGCTAATTGGTTTTGATCTTATGAAAAACCCAAAATTGCTTAACCAATCCTACAATAACGAATTATTTGAGAAATTCAATTTACATCTTTTGGATAGAATCAATGAATGTCTTCAGGCAAACTTTAATAAAAACTTATTTGTCCAGCAAGCTCATTTCAATCCACAAACGCGAGCAGTGGAAAGTTTTTTGTACAGTACCTGCAAACAAACTATCCAAATCAACTCTCTAAATACAAATATTGAATTTGCTAAATGGGAAGCCTTGCAAACCGAACAATCTTTTAAATATTCAATTCAAGATATAGAAAATCTAGCCTGTGAATCTGGGTTCAAAATTACTGAAAACTTTTACGATTCAAAACGGTATTTTGTGGACTCACTTTGGCAGGCTAT
>CAZMBO010000020.1:14713-24236 GCA_964564655.1 uncultured Nitrospina sp.
GGAAGAACAAATTTTCTGAATATAAATGCGGGGTCAGATCAATTTTGCTTGCAAAACATCTATTTGCAAACATGTCTTCGGAACGCTTACATCTTTTTTACTGGAATAACAGATTTCATATTCTCCGGCTTTTGAGAAAGACATTTCAAAAGACTGTCCTGATTGGAAATCCCTGATTGATAAAACTTTTTTCTGAGAGAGAGATTCGCTAACTGTTATGTTGTATAACACAGAGCTAAATGAATTACTGATTTTAACATATGCATTTTGATAAACATTTAGTTGCTCTGGGTTTTTCAGTACTGGATTTAGAGTTATCGCATTTGGGAGAGCTTCAGAAATTGCCGAAAAAACAAAGAAAGCAAAAACTAAAAAGACAGAAGGTTTTATTTTAGCAAGACGAATCAATGTATACCCTAGCGTTAAAAACTAGCAAAACTATGCATTGATTCTATCGAGATTGTCACCAATCCCGATATAAGCGCTAAGATGTTTTTATATTAATAGTAATCCTTTACTATGGGTAGGTATTAGTCCTATACGGTGTAGGTTAATCGGTATTTTCTCGGGAAAGAAATTTAAATACCTTTTTAAGAAGTGTTGAGAGATATATTCTATTTCCCTCTTGCTTATTTTATCTTGTTTATTTTTTCCAGTTCATACTTTTTAATAAGTCCTTCTAATTTTTTATTAAAAGCCGGCGATTGAGATATTTCCTTACCCCATTCACTACCGACCACTCCTGCTTCGCGACTGATTAGAGGCATCTTTTTTTTCCATTCTTCCCAAAAGGGTTTCTCAAACATTTTAATTAGCTTTTTTACAGTTTCGTGAGACATATGCTTGTCATATACTGGGATGACCCGAGCGATCAGTTCGTTCATCTCTTTTTTACCAATCAATTGATTAAACTCCGTCCAAAACTCATTTGGAACTTTTGGAAAAGAACCTGAAATCATCATCGAGACAGAATTCATTAATGTATCCTCCATATAACTCAATTGTTTCAAAATCCCAGAAACTTCCAGCAATTTTTTAATATCTCTTTCCTTTTCCGTTTCAGAAAAAACAGGGTTTGCAGTCACCTCTAGCAACACTAGCAATAAAGCAAGCCAGATTGAATTTTTCTTAATACCAAATAACCTCATCGCATCCTCAAAATTTTATAAAGCCAAAGCCTATCATGCCTGCAGGTAGGGGTACACTTAATAATATTAAAACTGTCCCTTGACGAAACGTCAAACTGGATTTAGCCTGTTGTTCCTTATAACTCAGGTCCCTATTTTTATGAGTTTTGACAAACAAAAAGCTGAATCATCAAAGAAAAGCCTCCAAAGCGCAGATTTAAGAAACGCTGAACTTCAGGAGGCCGACCTCAGTGATGGAGTTTTAATCGACGCTGATCTTGAGAATTCTGATTTATCTGAGGCAGACCTTTGCGGAGCAGATTTAAGTGGCGCAAACCTTTTAAATGCGCGGCTTCACCGTACCGTTCTCTACCGCTGTAGAGCTAAAAAAACCAACTTTTCCAATACAATTTTAACTCAGGCAAACCTAGTTGAAGCAAATTGTAGCTCGGCAAACTTTAACAAGGCAAACCTTAAGGAATCCAATATTGAGGGGGCCAACTTAATCTACACCTGTTTTACAAATGCCAATTTAACCGAAGTAAATTTAACTGGAGTATTTCTGGCAAATGCAAATTTGTCTGGGGCCAATTTCACTAATTCTGAACTCATTGCCGCCGACCTTGTAGGATGCAACTTTACCAAGGCTAACCTGGATAATGCCTACTTCAACCATGCAGACCTTTGCGGAGCAAACCTCAAATCGGCAATAAACTTGAATCGCGATCAGGTCGAAACAGCTTTTATAAACAAAAAAACTCTGCTCCCCGACTCTATTCCAATTCTCTGGATATCAGAAACCGAATATGAATTTAAATAAATTCTTTCATAAACATCAAGGAGTCAGGCACTTTGACTTTTAATTTCCTTCCATATTTTTTGAGCTCTTTTCAATTGTAGCGCGTCATCGATTTCGGCCCACAAGAGATTTTCAATCTTCAAAAAGCCTAAAGGAGTTTTGTCTGCCACGGTAACAAAACAATCCATATCGTAACTGACCATTAAATCCGATTCGAAGGTCTCTTCAGCTGTCCGAATCAATTTTAAGTAAAAATCATAGCTTAACCGGGATACCCCAATAAACTCTCCCACAATTGAACCTAATACCGTCTTGTCCTTGGAGATCTGTTTAACTCGATCTCCATCTGCCGCCACATACACTTCATCTCCAGCTTCCGTTTTTCCCGTTATTAAAAGTAAGTTTTTAACTGGAGATTCTAACAATTCTCTGATTGCTCGGGTTTCAAAAATTAGATCTGATTCTAATAAAATAAAATCTGTATTGAGAAGTTTTCGAGCACACCATAAAGAATACATGGTACCGGTTTCCGAATACTTTTCGTTTCGGACTGTTTTTATTTGCGGATATCTAGAGCGAAGGTTCTCATAATGTTCATCCATGAACCCAGTAACAATAATAATATCGGTAATGCCACAGGCTAAAAGAGCTTCAATAGAATGCTCTATAATAGGGATGTTATCCGCGAGAGAAATAAAACCTTTTGGAATACCCCGGTTCAATTCTTTAAGACGCACACCCATCCCCGCGGCAAGAATTACGGCCTGTGTAATGTTAACTTTCATAAGACAAATTCTTATTGACTTGCTGCTGGGGGGCCTTCTTGAAGGTAATGAATCGCTTTATTTAATTGCATATGGCTTCCAAACAAAATTAGGGTATCACCAGACAAAATTAAAAATTCAGATTCTGGATTAGGATGCGGCTGATTCTTTCTAACCACGGCAATAATGGTTGATCCAGAACTAACATTAATTTCACCTAAAGTTTTGCCGCAAATCCATGAATCTTCCAAGATAACGCAAGACTCTGTTAAAGTCGCTGTAAGATAGGTTGAAAACTTTTTCAAACTTTCCGTATTCAGAGATAACCCCCGAAACATACTGTAACCTTCCATACGAATTAATTCTACTTGCTGCTCAATGATATTGTTCGGAATCCGATAATCCCTTAAAACTCTACAAAAAATTTCGATGGAAGTTTCGAACTCTTCAGGAATAACTTCATCAGCACCAGCAGCTTTGAGCTCTTCAACTTGGGAAGTCAATCGAGTCCTGACCATAATTTTTATATCTGGGTTTAACTTACGCGTTAATCGAACAGCTCTTTCAGTACTCACTTGATCGCTAATAGCATACACAATCATCCGCGCTCGTTTCACCCCTGCCCTTAATAGGGCCTCTTCTTGAGTGCAATCCCCGTAATGTGTGGTCAACCCTTCTGTCAACGCTCGTTTAACCTTCTCTCCACTTAATTCCAAAACCATAAACGGGATATGTGCCTCTTGGAGAACCTTGGCTAAAGTTCTTCCGCCGAGGCCATAACCCGATATTATCACATGCTCATTTAAGGCCTCGTCTTTTTTGTCTTTGCTTTCTTCTGTTTTCATGCTGGAAAAAATCCAGATAGATAGTTTTGAAGAAATCTGTATCATTAACGGAGTAACTAGCATTGATAGAATGGAAACAATCAATAATACTTGGTATTGGTCGTTATTAAGAAGGCCCTGTTCGAAACTGATTGCAGCAAGAATAAGGGAAAACTCTCCTATCTGCGCTAATCTCATTCCAACAATTAAAGAGATTCTAATGGGAGTTCGAAAAAGAATGCAGGAAAGAAATGTCAGAAACATTTTTAAGAAAATAACGCTAGCCGCAAGTGCCATGTAAAATAAAACAGAGTCAAAAAATATCCCAATCTGCAAAAGCATTCCTACAGAGATAAAAAATATACTGCTGAAATAATCACGAAGCGGAAGAATATCAATAATGATCTGGTGGTTGTATTCAGAATCTGAAATAATCATTCCTGCAATCAAAGCACCCATTGCCAAAGTCAATCCCATCTTATGTGAAACCCAGCCTGTTATAAGAATAATAAAAATAACAGAAAGGGTCAGGTGCTCTTTGTTACCTATATGTGCAATCCACGCCAACATACTTGGTACAATTAATTTTGATAGAAAAAATATTGCAACAACTGCGGCAATAGATTGAAACATGGCGAAGAAAAAATCCATGGGAGAAATAGCTCCAGCTTGGGCTAACAGAGGTACAAGAAGCATTATTGGGACCACACATAGGTCCTGAAACAAAAGAGTGCCAATACAAAGCTTACCGTGGAGGGTATCTATTTCGGCGCTGTCGGTAATCATTTTTAATACAATGGCAGTGCTACTTAAAGCAACGAGCAAGCCTAAAACGATACTCTGGTTTTGTGCAAACCCGTATAAATGAAAAACCCATCCAGCGACACCTGCTGTTAAAGTTAATTGAAGTCCCCCTATCCCGAAAACAGAAACCAAGTCTTTCAAAAGCCGGGTAAGTGAAAACTCTAAACCAATAACAAATAAAAGCAGAATCACTCCGATTTCAGCAAGGTGCTTAACAGATTCAATATCATCAATCAATTGTCCGCCATACGGGCCAATCACGACACCTGCGATTAGATAACCCATTACAGATGGTAATTTAATCTTGTGAAATAAAAGATTTATAGGAAGGGAAACTAGGAGTAAAACAGCTAGGTCTTCAATCAAGTGAACCATAATAATCCGTAAAGCATTAGCTAAGGGTTAACGCAGATTACTGAAGAGTATTATACAGAGGAAAACTAAAAGATGAATAAAGATTAGGAGAGTTAATCTAGTAATTCGATAATAGAGAAATAAAAATAATGGCTTTAATCGAGGAGAGTCGCAGATCACTCAAAATAACTAGCACCACAACCTTCCATTTCATAAATCTCTACCCGTTTGATTCGTGTTGATTCGGTATTTATTTGGGTTTTCAACTCTAGAAACAACCAACGAGCGATATTTTCAGCGGAAGGATTTTCTTTATCAAAAGGAGGAATTTCATTAATATTATGGTAATCCAATCGACTCAAAATTTTCTCAACCATTCCTTTAAGCTCCACAAAATCTATACCAACGCCTATCGGGTCGAGTTTATCTGCCTCAACGGTCACTTGCGCGGTCCAATTATGTCCGTGCAGGTTTTCATATTTACCATCATACAACCGTAGCTGATGGGCAGCGGAAAATCCTGTTTTAACAGTTACATCATACATAGTGACCTCAATATCTAAAAAATTAGTCAAGAACCACGGCCATACATTCCCGGGCTGTGTTCATCATCGTTGTTATCTCATCTTCATTTATCACCAAAGGAGGAATAAAATAAATCACATCTCCCAGCGGCCTTAAAAAAACACCACGCTTTAAAGCTTCCAAATAAACTTTATAGCCCACGCGATTTTCAATTGGAAACGGCTGTTTATCATCGTTGTTTTTCACCAGTTCCAATGCAGCGATCATACCTTGCTGACGAAACTCTCCACACCACTTTGAATCTTTAGCTATTTGCTGTCCTAATTCTTTCATTAGCTTTATTTTCGGTTTCAACATTGCCATAAAATCGTTTTGGCAAATTATTGCGAGGGTTTCATTAGCTACCGAACAGGCTAAAGGATTGGCCGAATAACTATGGCTATGGATGAACATTTTCCAATTGTGATAATCATCATAAAAAGCAGAATAAATTTCTTCCGTAGTCAAGGTAACGGCTAAAGGTAGATACCCGGATGTAATTCCTTTTGAAAGACACAAAAATGTTGGACGAATATCATACTGACCGCTCACAAAAAGAGAACCCGTACGACCAAATGCCACGGCAATTTCGTCAAAAATCAGATGCACCGAATGCGAATCGCAAGCAGATTGCAATTTCTTCAAATAAATCGGGGGATAAATCTTCATGCCCGCTGCCCCTTGGACCAAAGGCTCAACAATTACACCCGCAATATCCTTTTCATCCAGAGCCTTTTCCATAACTTCAAAGCATTCAGCACTGCAACTATCACGATTCAGGCCATAAGGACAACGAAAACAGTCTGGCCCTTCGACTTCTAGGTTTTCCGACAAAACTTTTTCAAACTTATTTCTGAAAATATCCAATCCACATACTGACAATGCACCGAGTGTTTCACCGTGGTACCCTCCCTTCAAATAAATAAAGCGTGTCTTGTTTTCCTTTCCAATCTGCTGCCAATATTGCAAGCTCATTTTTAAGGCAACTTCAATCGATGTCGAACCGTTATCAGAAAAGAACACCTTGCTCAAATTCTCAGCAGAGGCCTTGATCAGTGAAGAAGCTAGATCAATTGCCGGCTGATGCGTTATACCCGCAAACATCACATGCGCCATTTTTTCCAACTGGCTATTCAATGCCGCATTGAGCTTAGGATGATTGTGGCCCAACAAGTTCACCCACCAGGAAGAGATCGCATCTAAATAACGTTTTCCCTGTCGATCAAATAAGTAAACACCGTCCGCCCTCTCCACCATTAAAGGTTTTATGGTTTCGAAATCTTTTTGCTGAGTGCAAGGGTGCCAGATGTTTTGGAAATCTCGAGCCAAATCTGATTCTGTTTCTCTATCCTGCATTGTTCATTTTGCCTTAGAGGTTATAACGTGATGGAGAAAATTCAGAAATTTCATTTGTCCTTACACCCTTGATAATTGATACCATATAATCTGCTTGGTTAGGGGTCTGCAAAATTCCATTACGGTAATGCCCAGAAGAGTAAAAAAGATTTTTATACCTCCCGCTCCTACCCATAATAGGCATCAAATCATTTGCAGCAGGACGCAAACCCGTCCACGATTCAATCAACGAGGCATCTCTAATGCAGGGGAGAATTTCAGCAGCACGTTCAATAAGAGTATCAATCACCTTGCCTTCAATGGAAGAGTCAAACCCTTTATCTTCCATGGTAGAACCAACCACAAAACCGTTTCCTTCTTTCCAAGGTGCAATATATGTCATCATACCGTGTATCGTATAATCAAAAAAGTGATCATCCAATTTCAAACGACACATTTGCCCCTTAATAGGCTTTAATGGAAGATTTACATCCAGTACTTTTGCCAACTGCGCAGACCAACTGCCAGACGCTAGAACAAATTGATCCCCCTCCACTTCTCCCTCTTCTGTAACGGCTTGGGATACAATAGAATCTTTTCGAACAAATCCCGTTACATTGGCTTCTAAAATTTTAACACCAAGTTTTCTGGAAGCCGCCATTAGCGAATCATGAAGTTGCCGGTTGTTAACCTGCCCTTCTCCAACCCACATGATTTCTCCGCAATCTCTGGATAGAAAAGGAGCTTTTTCGCGTATTTTATTCTCATCCCATATTTCATGAGGGATTGATTCCATTTTAAAAAATTCTTTACGTTCTTTCCAACTATCTGGAAAGGAAGATGATGGCATAAGTGATCCTGCTTCCGAAAAATAAACCGGAACCTCGCTGACCGAAGTCAGTTGTTCAATAAATTTAGGAAACTTGTTTAACGATTCGCGACAAAACTCGAAAAAAGGATCGGCAATCTTGCATTCGCAAAAAGGGGCCAGCATTCCTGCGGCAGCCCGAGACGCCTGCAGGGAATTGACAGGGTCTCCAAGAATTGCTACCCGAAGTTGTGGATCTTCCTGCTTCAAGCGATAGGCAATACTATGACCTATCACACCAGAACCTATCACTACTATGTCGAAACCTTTATTATTCATGCCCATATCTGTTACATATGTAAATCATCGCTCTTGCTACCATAAACCGGATTATGATATTTTAGAGGCCGCCAATTAAAAAGCCAAATTCTTTAACTAAAAAGATGGGTATTTTGCCCTAAAAATAAACTTATGAGTGAAGAAAACGATAAAGACACAGCTATAACGGAAGCCCGAGAAAAAGCGGGAAAAAGAGTGGATCCTATACTTAAATATCTGGATGTTGAAAACACTGAAGTTGATAAAAATGTCATTAGAGAAAAATTCATTGATATTTGGGAATATGAAAATGGCAACAGCCTATCTAAAGAAGAACAACACATGACTTTGATCGCAAGCTTTATATACAATGCTCATAATGTTATGGATGAAGCCAATATCAGAATTGACAAAGCAAGAGCTTCCATTACGTCTGCATTGAGTAAATGGACCGAACCCAACAGGGCTAAGTTGATTGAGAAAGAGAAGGCGTCTGAGAATCCTTTTAAAACTTTTGTGGAAAACCACCAACCACAAATAGACGATTCCTATACCTGGAGACACTTTCTTCTCGAACACAAAAAAGCAGATGAAAAACAATGGGTCTATAAAATGAAAAAGTGTTGGTATGCCGAATTTTTCATTCGTTTTGGGCGCGTTGACTATATCCAAACAGCTTGTGAGTTCGATAAAATTCCATGGGAAAACAGAAAAGAATATGTGGATTTAAAGTTGAGCAATCTTTTTGCCAACCTAGGAACTCTTTGCCAGTTCGACTACAAACCTAAAAAAGAATAGTGCTCCCGAACAGGGGCCGAAGTCAAACGTATCGGATTGCCCCCTATCCCAAGACCTTTTAGAAAATATAATTTACCCGTCCAGTAAGAATTAAAACAAACCAATTAATTGCTAAGAAAGTTCCGGAAATGGCAATGCAATCCTTCCTATTATCAGCTACATCCACCCACAAGCCTGAAAGGTTATTTTCGTGGAAACGACTGTGTCGTTGTTCGAGACGGATATTTATGTTTTGGGAATGGGAGGTTGATATTTGCGATTATCCGATTTTTTATGGTTTTTTCAAAACCTCCTGTTCGTAATCTTTGATAGGATTGCCCGTGCGTTCGAACTAATTTCCACGTGGGTTCTCGAATTCTTAAAGGATCGTTGGAATAAATTACTCCATTGATTTTAAAAAAACGCCAGTGGATATTTTTAGCCGTAGCAAAAACCTGCCCCTCCGTGAGACCTCTCGAAGCTTGGTACGTAAAATGAAGGTATTTCCCCGGCTTAACCTTTTTCAGAACAGTTTTAAAAAGGGGTGCTAATTGGGAAGCTACGCGTGGGGAAAACACAGGCCTGGACCCTCTGGGTGAAACAATATCTTGATACCAGAGAGAAAGCAGGTGGTTACGTATATTTTCTTCGGAAAGAATGATAGGGTACTGAAATCTGATGTTCTGCACATCGTCTAAAGCATTGAGGCTACGGAAAGTAACCGTCAGTCCGCTCTTGGAAAAGTTTCTTTCTTCTTTAAGTACTACACAGCCTCCTATGAAAAAGATCAAAGAAAGGAAAAAAAATTTCGTTATCAAAGAATGCCGAACCGTCATGAGAGTCTTTTGAGAAGTAAAATTTTCAGAATAGCATCTGGATTTAATCCGCTGTGGCTCGCCACACCTTTAAGTATATTGTTTCACGATTTCATTTTACTATGGATGGCTCAAGCCACAAGACAAACTTAAAAGCAGGTAGGACTTCACGCAATGAAGATGCGAAGAAAAAACGGGATCCAGGTCCTGAGTGGAGAACTCAAGACCGGATCC
>CAZMBO010000021.1:0-2212 GCA_964564655.1 uncultured Nitrospina sp.
CCATCGGGCGCAACCACCAGACTTTGCCCATCAAATACCAGTTCATCTTGACCCCCAACGAGATTGACATAAGCAATATGGGAGCGATAACTACGAGCACGTTGTTGAATCATTTTCTCCCGGGTTTTCCCTTTGCCCTTATGGAAGGGGGAAGAGGAGATATTTAAAAGTAAATCCACATTCCCTTGTCCACAAAGAATTTTTCCAGGCCCCGAATCTTCCCAGAGGTCTTCGCAAATGGTAATACCTAGCGTCGCTCCTTTTAAACGAAATCTAACAGGGGAATTGCCTTCATGGAAATATCTTTTCTCATCAAAAACACCATAATTTGGAAGGAGCATTTTTCGATAAGTGCCAACATGCTTGCCATCGGAAAGTAGGGCTGCAGAATTGTAAATTGCTTTGCCTTTCTTTTCTGCAAACCCAATAATGGCTGTCAGTCCTTTAGAATAGCGACTGATTTTCTTCAGGTTTTTATCGCATTGCTTTAAAAAACTTTCTTTAAGTAGCAAGTCCTCTGGAGGGTATCCAGTAACTGCCAGTTCAGGAAAAAGAACTACATCGGCCCCCATTCTTCTGGCTTTTTTTAAATGTTGTTTGATCTTGTCGACATTAAAATTAAAATCACCAACAACTAAGTTCATTTGGGCCAAGGCGATTCTTAAAATGACAGATGAATTAGGTTTTCTTGCTTTTGATATCATTTTTTAAAAGGCGCTTGGGATTTCTTTTGATTTATAAACATTATTTCCCCGTATTTCTGAAAAAAACTATGGAAAATTTATAATGTATGCTGTTTCCCAGATTATACTACAATAGATATTGATCATGATTATTTGAGATGAATAAATTTTTGTTAGAAGAAATTTAAATTACCACAGTTGACAAATGACAGAATCCAATCAAGCAGAAGAAAGTATCAAACACTCCATCCGCAAAAATGGTTTTCCTGGAAAAATTGTTCGCCTTCCCTTTAAACCGGTTTATGATGCCTGCAAAAATCATGGAACAAATCTGTCCGATGTTTTGGATAATTTACAAGAACAACAAATATTTGGAAAAATTATTGGCAACCATGTTGAATTTCGCTCTCGAGAAAAGATCGATTTTAAGCCACCTGACTCTTCTTCAGCGAATGATTTTTCCTGGATTAAAGGAGCGGCAAGTAATTTAAAAGGATTTCAAGAAGCAGCAAAGGATGCTATGGGAAAAATGACCCCGGAACAAATGCAGGAAATCCGCAAGTCGATTGAATCCATGAGCGATGAGGAAAAACAGAATATTTTGAAAATGTTCTCCCAGCGTTTTGATCCCTCAAAATAAAAAAATAAATTCATTCATCGAGGAAGTAGGTGTTAATTTTTGCTAAAGACATTGGCCAACGAGACCACATTCATGTATTGGAAGACAAACTTCCAAATTTAAAAGGTTATATGGAATATCAAAGAAAACTGTTTCCATATACCATTATAAGAGCAGGATTAGATCTGGCTTATAAAGAGGTCGATGATATCCTCAGTTTTATCGATAATGATTATCGACCACCCACCGGCAGCAATCGGCAGGAGTATCCGTCGGATGTGGATCAGTGGTACCGCCAAAGGTTTCCTTGGTCTTCTGCATTTTTGAAAATGGAGGATATGCATTACACCTTGGTAACCCTAGTTAAAGCGATGGACTCCTTTCGGACCCACGAAACTGCCAATAGTTATCATTGGATGGTTTTGTATGATTCTGTGCACAATATTATCCTAGTATACAATAGCCTCATCCGTGAAAATCCCGATCAGTCCAGAGACATCCATCTTAGCAGTGGTGTTAATGTAGACTTTGACGACTTCATAAATAACTACTGGCCAAATCTCGATTTCATGATTTTTTCTCAGGCAGACTTTCCGCACAAGCGGCATATGCAAAGAAAGGAGTCCATTGAGGAGGCCATCAAACAACGCATGGCAGAAGGGGAGGAACCTTTGGCAGCACTTGAAAAGCTCCAACCTAATCTAAAACCAGATGCAGCTACATTAAAACTTCTACGAAGAGATCCTGTGGAAACCACGTTTCTTGAACTAACCAGTCATCCAGAAACAGGAAAGCAATATGAAAACCTCTATCAAAAAAATTTAAAAACCACTGAGCATGGAATAATCTCAATTATTGATTCTGACTATTTAGCCAATTGCGAATATTTTTCAAATCAAAAATCAGCGTA
>CAZMBO010000021.1:2312-3828 GCA_964564655.1 uncultured Nitrospina sp.
AACCTCCTATACCAAACTCTTCAGAAGCCAATAATTTATCTAAAGCGTATTGCCAGGAAACCGCACCCAACAACATCCATGAAGGAGCCAATGGCTGAAGACGAAGTGCCTTTCCAGAAAACTTTGTAAAAGAACTTCTGCCTTCGGGGTTAGATAGGTTTGGAAAACCTGATTCGCTGGCACCATGGAAACCAAGCCCCTGGCTCCAATTAATGCTTAATAAGTTGACACCATGATAGGTGTCAACGAAATCGTATGACAACCCTAGATTAGCGATGCGTAATTTATCTCCCGAATCTGTTACGCCTAAAAATTGCGGAGTAAAATTCCTATGAGTAAAACTAAAATTCGCATATAGGTTTTCCGACCTCGATCGGATAAAAGGGTGGGCTGCTTTTAACGTGAAGGTGGTACTGCCCCTCTTTACCTTAAATTGTTCAAGATCAGCACCAGGTTGAGACTTACTTCCTGAAACAGAAAAATAAATTTTAGTTTCTTCGGAAGATAATGGCATCTCATAAAATCCACTAAAGAATCTCAACTCGTCGGTATGCTTAGCGACTACCCCTTGAAAGCCGATTCGTTCATAAAGCCCTAACGGAGAATTTACATTAGCAATACTAGAAACCTGAATGGGCTCATTGAAACTTGAACCCCGGTTGTCAACACCCATTTCTCTATCATATTTTTTGCTTGTAAGAATTAGAGTCAGATCGGTAGCCCCTAACTGCACTTCCGAAGGCGTTAACACTGACTTCACCGATAATCCTGGCAAATCATCAACCAATAGCAAATATCGTTCGAGATCTTTAGCAAGAAGCGGTTTAGAGTTTAAAAGTTGCTTGCGATAACTGCTAAGGAGTTTTCTAGGGCCGGAAACATCACCCTGAACATTGACTTTACCAACAAATCCTTCAATGATATCGATACGAATAATTCCCTTGTCGACTTGTTGAGTAGGAACAACAGCTTTGCTAAAAATGTAGCCGTCATGCCTGTACATATTTGTAATAGTTTGGGCAATTTCATACACATGCCTCAGGGAAATTCGTTTCCGCATGTATTTTTTAAATAACTTCGAAAATCTATCCTTGTTGTAGAGTGTCGAACCTTTAATGATCATTTTTTGAAGAATGAATTTGACCTGTCGTAATTCTGCTGGAAACTCTGGTCTGAGATTGTCCTCACGCACAAGTACTTTTTGGGCATTGGGTGTAATCTGCGCGAAAGAAGGCAAGACAAAAAAACCGCAGAGGAAAAGACTAAAAGCCACTGCTACAAGAAATTTATTTTTGAAGTCCGCTGTAACCAAATTCAACACCTTACCCATCTTAGTGGTAAAAAAGAGCCTAAATTGAGGCCAAAATCGGCTCCAATAAAATCCTTCATAAATATAAATAAAGGACTTGGGGTCCCAATTATTATGACTTCCATATGCAGTGCTCTTCGAAATTGTTCCCACGGCTTCAGTGATTTTCAGGTCATTTTCGAGCAAGCAAATTCTTTGAGAAATTGT
>CAZMBO010000021.1:3928-14321 GCA_964564655.1 uncultured Nitrospina sp.
ATTTTGAGTACATAAAAAATTACAAAAAAGGGATCAGCCTCTAACATTAAAACCAAAAGGAAGTTAAGCTTTATACCTCAGCTTTCCAAAATTTCATCTTTTAAACTGTATGCCCGGGATGTGGTATTCTTCGTTTAGTATTTTTTCTTTAAATCAAGTCGTTCACCGTTAAATGAGTATACCTCGAAAACAAAGGCTACAAGGCACCGATGGCATACGTCGGGAAACAAAACTATCTCATATTTCCGATTGTAAAGGGCTCACTCCTCAGCAAGTTTTTTTGGAAAAGAGCTGGATCACTGAGCAGTTTATGGAGCTGTATGCTTATTCGTGTACAAAAAATCTGCCTAAAATAAAAACGACTAAAAATATTGTGGTGGGGTGGGATCCTAGAGATCCTTCGGGGATTTTTGTTAATGCTGTCATAAAAGGAGTTCGAAAAGCAGGAGCTAATGCCCTTGTTCTGGGGGTGGTACCAACCCCGCTGGTACCCCTTTTTATGCTGCACAAAAAAGCCGATTGCGGAATTATGGTTACCGCATCACATAACCCTAATGATCAGAATGGGATAAAACTATTTTCGCCTTTTCATGGCATGAAGCCTTTACCATCGGATGATTTACAACTGACTCAATATGTTTTAAGGCAAAAATATTCCTCAATTAAAAGCGCGTTGTTAAAAGGAAAACGAAAAAATCTCAGGAAACAGGCTCTTAAACTTTTCTTTCAGGTTACCCTGAAAGCTGAAAATTCTTGGGTGGATGAATCAAAAGATTTTAAGAATGTTGTGCTAGTAGTTGATCCGGCCAACGGGTCGCTCACGGGTATAGCTAAAGAAATTTTTATTAAGGCCGGATTTGGAAATGTATTCGAGGTTAACGCGAAGTTAAATGGAAACGTTAATGTGTTTTCAGGCGTAGCTGATCTCGAAGGCCTAAATCAAATCACGGCCGGCCAAATAAAAAACCCTTCAGGATTTTTTCGCCGCCACAAAGCCATATTGAAATTATTCGAGGTGGGTCGAAAATATAAAGTACCCCTTAGAAAAGGTAACATGCGTGCAGTGGGAGCTATTTTTGATGCAGATGCGGATCGCTTTTTTATGTTGGAGTATGACCCTTTTAAAGATCTTCTTTGGGTGTTGAGTGGCGATGAAACTGCTATTTTACAGGCCCAACATCTCTCTACTCGGTTTCCCGAAAAATATAAAGGCTCTTTATATATTAATACGGTAGAAAGTGATCTCAATGCAGCAACAGCCGCAGAAAAGATGGGATTGAAACCTGAGATGACTGCTGTGGGTGATAAGTGGATTTTACTTAAAATTCTTTTAAAACAATTAGAACAAAAATCAAAACACCCAAATCTCTCTAAGTCAAAACGCCAGTCCTTCACGCGCGAAAAAAAGAAATTACACAAAACAGGAATTACGAGTATCGCTTCACTACAAAGACTTAGAGAAATTTTAGGAGAAATAAATGAGACTGAAGAAAAAGATGCTAAGCCAGTTCTAGCCGTGGGTAGCGAAGAAACCGGACATAATATTACCGAATCAAAATTTACTTCCCCTGATGGGCAAACAGTCTCAATATATTCTGGAAACGGTCTCAAGAGCGCCTTGAATACTCTGGTTGCGACTGAACACCTAAATCTTTCACCAAAAAATTATTACGCAAAAGTAAGTCGGCCTTTTAATCCGGGTTATAAAGGTAAGTTTTATGTTTACTACATTAATCAGGAATTATTTGTTCAAGGCTCAATAGCTTGGAAAAAGGTGAAGCGAGTTCTTACGCTCGCGGCTAAAAAAAGAAACTATCAGGTTGCGGTTCGAATTTTTCCTGAGGATCCCAATATGTTATATATCTCATTATCCGGGGGAAAAGCAGGCATATTTGTGAGAAACTCAGGTACCGAAAATAAAATTAGCCTCGATCTTCGGGGAAATAAATCGGATGCATCCAACCTAGAAGAAATGGGGCAAGAAGCCATAAAAATACTTTTCTCCACTTTAAAAAACTACGATCATCATTTTTATAAGCTGGAATTATATGCTTTGAATCAAATTGCTTCACAAACATTAAATGAAAAAGATTTGAAAATCGAAAAATATTCCAAAGCCAGGTTGGTCATTGAAATGCAAAAGCAAAGGATCATTGAAATGAGTCCCAAAGGCTTCCGGTTGACCGCTCTTGGTAAATGGTATGTGGAGAATTGTTTATGAAAGACTTATCCCTGTTTTTTTCAGATCTGGACCGCGAACCTTATAGGACAATATTTTCAGGGGTAGAACGGGTTTGGGACCCTTTAAAGAATCTGAATTCAATTGTGCAGGCATTGACTCAAAATAAAACCGGCACAAATTTATCCGATGGTGTTTATCTCGACAAAAATGAGAAGGGGTTATTCATGCAAAAATGGATAAAACTAGATCAGGCAGTTTACCTAAAAGAGCAGAATATTTTTATTGGCTCAGGAACTCAGTTGGAACCATCAGCCATTATTAAAGGTCCAGCGGTGATCGGTGAGAATTGCGAGATTCGCCAAGGTGCTTATGTTCGCGGAAATGTTTTTGCTGGTGAAGGTTGCGTGATAGGCCATTCTACGGAAGTTAAAAATAGCATCCTAATGGATCACAGTGAAGCAGGTCACTTCAATTATATTGGGGATAGCATCGTGGGTCGCCATGTTAATATGGGCGCTGGCTCTAGACTCGCTAATTTACAGTTTCGGAACAAAGTTGATAAAGAAAAGGGTTATATTCTTCCTATTCAAATTCCGTTTGGATCAGAAGATTTTAAAACAGACATGGAGAAATTAGGAGCTATTTTGGGAGATCATACAGAAGTGGGGTGTAACGCGGTCCTTTGTCCGGGAACATTGATTGGGAAAGGTAGTTGGGTTTACCCCAACTTAATGGTGCCTAAAGGGTATTACCAGCCAGCTACCGTCTTAATTCCTAAAGACCGAAAACCACGTATCATTAAAAAATGATGGTATGAAAATGGACGAAACATTACCGGAAGAACAATCCAACCTCGATGCATTCTTTCAAATGTTTGATTGGGTGGGTGAAGATATTTCTGAGTTAAATGACGATGAAGAAAACGAAGTAGGTGGTTACGAATGTTTGTTCATTGCCTTTAACAATTTGCGCAGTTATTGCAAACAAATCGGTTTGGATTTTTGCATGATAGAAGAGCAGTATCTGGCATCTATCAATCCAGAGCAATCCGACGAAACTTTCTGGGATCACAATTTGGATGCGTCCTTTTCAGAACTCGATGAGCTGGCAGGCTTTGCTAAATTACTGGAAACGATAGAGAAAGGTTTTTCGGAGTACGAAAAATTTTGTAAAAAAAGTGATGAAATTTTTGATGAGTGGCATTGTGTGCTTATTATGCACTCTTTCCTGCAAAAATATTGCGAAAAGCTGGAAATTGACTACACACTTCTTCAGGAAGAAATTTCCGCTCTCCATTCGGAAATAGGAGAAGAATAATTCCTCTCTGTAATTTAAGCCAAAAATCAGCTAATATTTTCCTGATTTTATTAGATATTTCGGGGGCTTTTCTTTCCACTAAATTCCATATAAAGTGGTATATTTCTGCGAGTAATTAGGGCAATACGCCGGTGTGGTGAAATTGGTATACACGCTAGTTTTAGGAACTAGTGCTTTCGGGCGTGGGGGTTCGAGTCCCTCCACCGGCACTCCCTATAGGGAGAAAAGACATTGTTGAAAGGCTCAACTTAATATTGTACGTCTGACTAGCATCAATCATAGACTTCATATCTATTGATTTGTTAAAACTTTAGAATAATTGAAAGCTATCTATATGGATATAGAAATAGAAGAAGTTGATTCCTGTAATAAGAAGATTAAATTTGTGATCCCTTATAATAACTACAAAAAGGAAGTGGACAAGTACTATCAGAAACTTGGAAGAGAAGTTAAAGTCCCCGGTTTTCGCAAGGGGAAAGTACCTGCCTCACTGCTGGAGAAACAGTTCGGACCTGATGTGAAAAAAGAGGTGTTAAGTAACCTCATCAGCAATGAGCTAAACAAAGCCATTGCAGAAAAAGATTTACGCGCCATCGGGCAACCGCATCTTTTGGAGGTCAACGCAGAAGAGGGCACGGATATATCTGTTTCCGCCTCTGTAGAAGTGCTGCCGAACATAGATATCAAGGATTATTCTAGTATAGAGCTAGAAATGAAAATACCTCGCATCACGGATGAAGAAGTCGACCAAACTATTGAAGCTTTCCGTCAAAGAAAAGCGAAAACGGTGGAAATCATCGATCGCCCTGTACAAGAAAAAGACCTTATAAAAATTGATTTCACTAGCATGTTAGGAGATAAGCCCTTTGAAGGCGGGGCAGCTCAGGACCAGATCATTCAGGTGGGAGGCGGTCAATTGATAGAAGGATTGGACAAAGGAATGATCGGGATGGAAATCGGTGATAACCGCGATATAAAAGTACAAGTGCCAGAGGATTATCATAATAAAGAAATCGCCGGGAAAGATGTCGATTTTAATATTATCCTAAAGGGCATTCAGATACAGGAATTACCAAAATTGAATGACGAATTTGCGCGCGAGTTGGATACTGAAAAAAAATATGAAAGTCTGGAAGATATGAAGGCTAAAATACGTATAGAACTTGAGGACTATGAACGGAAGGAAGCTCTTAAGGCAACCAAGAAGAAATTTGCTGAACAGTTGACAGGACAAAACCCGGTTGATTTACCCGAAGGTTTGATCAAAGAACAAGTCAAGTTTATGTCTGATCAGGCTAATAAAAAACAGGAAAAAGAGGCTAAGCACGATCATGGTCACGACCATGACCATGATCATCGTCACGGCGAAGAAGTTACGCCAGAGTTAATTTCGAAGTACAAAGAGCCTGCTGTCAAGGCTCTTCAAGAGGAGTTGATTCTTGATCAATTGTCTCGCGATCTTGAATTAGAAATCACCCCAGAAGAATTGGAACAAGAGTTACAAAATATGGCACAGTTGTTGGGTGGAGGTGGCAACCTACAACAGATGAAAAAGGAATGGGAAAAAAACGGGGTGCTCGCCCGTTTACATAGTCGCATGAAACGCGATAAAACCTTGAATTCCGCCCTTGAAAAGATAACGTTAAAAGAAGTAATGGTTGACAGAAAAGATTTAATTGCTGATAATAAATAGTCAACCTATAGTTGGTTATCTAATTATTTCTAAATGACTTACAAGCCGAAAACCCTTTCTGATCCATTTGCAGTTTCAGAAAGCGGTTCATGTTACCCGAGTCCTAATCAAGAGAGAAAAATGAATTCCATTCACAACCAATTGGTACCCATTGTTGTAGAACAAACCAGTCGAGGCGAACGATCTTACGATATTTATTCACGGCTGTTAAAAGACCGCATTATTTTTATTGGCTCTGCCATAGAAGATCACATGGCAAATCTTATTATCGCGCAATTGCTGTTCCTTGAGTCGGACGAACCAGATCAAGATATTTATCTATATATTAATAGTCCGGGTGGTCAGGTCAGTTCGGGGATGGCCATTTACGATACAATGCAATACATCAAACCCGATGTTCAAACAATTTGCATAGGTCAAGCTGCAAGCATGGGCGCGTTACTTTTAACAGCTGGTGCTCCAAAAAAACGCTTTGCTTTACCCCATTCGCGAATTATGATCCACCAACCGAGTGGCGGATTTCAGGGGCAACATACCGATATTGAAATCCAAGCAAAAGAGATATCTCGTATCCGCTCTATTCTAGATGGAATTATGGCGAAGCATTCCGGGAAGGCTATTAGTCAGGTTAATAAAGACACAGAGCGTGATCATTATATGACAGGCGAAGAAGCAAAAAAATATGGCCTGATAGACAGTGTTATCAGCAATCGTGAAGATGTCAAGAAAGACAATAAAGATAAAAAATAAAACTGTTTTTTAACTAAGCCAAGTTGAAAACAGAGCCATTCTAAAATCGGGGGCTTTATGGCGAAAAAAAGTACAACTACCGGGAATTATCGCTGTTCTTTTTGTGGTAAGAGCCAAGAAGAAGTCAAGAAACTCATTGCTGGACCCAGCGTTTATATCTGTGACGAGTGCATCGAACTATGTAACGAAATCATGGTTGAGGAGTGGGCTCAGGAAAAGGGTGAAGATTTCCAACATATACTGAAGCCAAAGGAAATTTATAGCCACCTTGACCAATACATTATTAATCAAGAACGTTGCAAAAAAATCCTTTCCGTTGCGGTGCACAATCATTTTAAACGGATAGACTCCAACATTGAGATGGATGATGTTGAATTGCAAAAAAGTAATGTGCTTCTGGTTGGACCTACCGGCTCCGGAAAAACTCTCATGGCTCAAACGTTGGCACGGATACTCGATGTCCCGTTCACCATTGTGGATGCTACTACCCTGACAGAAGCCGGTTATGTCGGGGAAGACGTCGAAAACATCATACTGAAACTTTTACAAAGCGCGGATTACGATGTAGAAAAAGCAGAGCGAGGTATTATATACATCGATGAGGTCGACAAGATTTCACGGAAGTCAGAAAACCCTTCCATTACTCGAGATGTTTCCGGGGAGGGTGTTCAACAGGCTTTGTTGAAAATAATCGAAGGAACTACTGCCAGTGTTCCACCGCAAGGAGGACGCAAACATCCTCATCAGGAATTTTTACAGGTGGACACGACCAATATATTGTTTGTATGCGGTGGTGCATTTGTCGGCTTGAGTGAAATCGTTCGTAACCGAATCGGCAAAAAAAGTCTTGGGTTTGAGCAAAAAATCGTTTCAAAAATTGAGCTTGAGGAAGAGGATTTTCTTGAAAAAATCCAACCCGAAGACCTGCTCAAGTACGGCTTGATCCCTGAGTTTGTCGGGCGGTTTTCAGCCGTGGCTACACTTAAGGAGCTAGATATCGAAGCGCTAATAAAAGTTATGACCGAACCAAAAAACGCCTTGGTAAAACAATATAAAAAACTATTTGAGTTTGAAAATATCAAATTAAAGTTTACTGAAAATGCAATTAGAGCGATTGCAGAAAAAGCGCTTGATCGAAAAACCGGGGCAAGAGGTTTGCGTGCCGTGATGGAAGAAACGATGCTAGATATGATGTACGAGTTGCCTTCGCAAGAAGATATCGAAGAAGTTGTGATTAACAAAGAGGTCGTTGCCAATGGTGAAAAACCCATGATGGTTTACGCTAAAAAGAAACAGGCCAGCTAGCATTATGGGCTCAGATAAAATCACTTTACCCCTTCTCCCTCTGAGAGATATTACAGTCTTTCCCTTCATGGTTCTACCCTTGTTCGTGGGTAGAGACAAATCTGTTCTTGCCCTAGAAAAATCTATGGTAGAACAGAAAAGTATTTTCCTCTCAGCACAAAGAAACCCCAACAACGACGACCCGCAACCGGCGGATATTTTCGAAGTCGGAACGATCGCAAATATCCTGCAAATCCTAAAATTAACCGATGGGACTATGAAGGTGTTGGTGGAAGGGCTTCAAAGAGGCCGAATCGAAAAATTTACAAACAACCCTGATTATTTTGAAGTGGAAGTGAATCGTATCCATGAAAATGATCAGCTCACTCCCGATGTAAAAGCGATGGTTCGGAGTGTTGGCAATATGTTCGAACAATACGTCAAACTCAACCAGAAAATCCCTTTGGAAGCTGTTGCCGCGAGCGCAAATATTCTTGAACCACACCGATACGCGGACACCATTGCTTCATATATGGTTTTTCAAAGCCAGGAAAAGCAAGAGCTCTTGGAAACATTAAACCCTGCTGATCGGTTGAATAAGTTGCTGGCAATTCTTAAATCCGAAATGGAAGTCCTTAAAATCGAGAAGCGGGTTCATGGGCGAGTGCGAAAACAGATGGAGCGTAGTCAGAAAGAGTTCTATTTGAATGAACAGATGAAGGCAATACAAAAAGAGCTTGGCAAACGGGATGAATTTAAAAGCGATTTTGATGAGTTAAAACAAAAGATTAAAAAAGCAAAAATGCCAAAAGAGATTAACGAGAAAGCCAAAAAAGAATTGAAACGGCTTGAACTCATGCAACCCATGTCAGCAGAAGCAACAGTAGCTAGAACGTATATAGAATGGCTTGCAGATTTGCCTTGGAAAAAGGCCGCGGGTACTGAAAAAATTAAAATCCAGGAAGCCCAGAAAATTCTCGATAAAGATCATTACGGGCTGGAAAAAGTAAAAGAACGTATTACCGAACATCTTGCAGTGTTAAAACTGGTAAAAAAAATAAAAGGACCTATTATTTGTCTGGTTGGGCCTCCTGGGGTTGGGAAAACTTCTCTGGGTAAATCCATTGGGAAAGCCATGGGTAGAGAGTTCGTTCGTATATCCCTTGGAGGAGTTCGTGATGAAGCTGAGATTAGAGGCCATCGGCGGACGTATATTGGTGCGTTGCCGGGCAAAATAATCCAAGGCATGAAAAAGGCCGGGGTGAACAACCCCGTTTTTATGCTAGATGAAGTTGATAAGATGAATGCTGATTTTCGTGGCGACCCTTCCTCTGCATTATTAGAAGTACTGGATCCAGAACAAAATTCAAACTTCAACGATCATTATCTGGAAATCGATTACGACCTTTCAAATGTTTTATTTATTTGTACCGCCAATGTTCTTCATTCCATTCCACGACCATTATTAGACAGAATGGAAGTGTTACACCTTCCCGGATATACCGACCAAGAGAAGATTGGAATAGCGCAGAAGTTCTTAGCACCCAAGAAAGTAGCTGAACATGGTTTGACTAAAAAGAATATTGAAATTTCAGAAAAAACTATTCAGCGGATTATTCAAGATTTTACCCGCGAAGCCGGAGTGAGAAATCTAGAGAGGGAAATTGCGACTCTCTGCCGTAAAGTCGTAAAGGAAGTGGTAGAAAAAGGTAAAAAGACGCAAATTAAAATTACTCCAGCAAGTTTAACAAAGTACCTTGGCACCCCAAAATACAAACGATCAGACAACGAAGGTCCGCTTGACATAGGTTCGGCGATCGGATTGGCATGGACCGAGTTGGGTGGAGAGATTCTGTCGATAGAAGTCACTGTTCTACCTGGAACCGGAAAACTCGTTCCCACTGGGCAACTGGGCGATGTTATGAAAGAGTCAGCTCAGGCTGCCATGACTTACGTCCGGTCACGGGCTTCCGAGTTCGGATTGCCAAAAAGTTTTTACCAGAAAAATGATTTTCACATCCATATTCCTGAGGGCGCAGTTCCTAAAGACGGTCCTTCAGCGGGCATCACCATGGCCGTAGCTTTGGTTTCGGCACTCACTAAAGCTTCGTTGCGTCACGATATTGCAATGACAGGAGAACTGACTTTGACGGGAAAAGTTCTTCCAATTGGTGGATTAAAAGAAAAAGTTCTCGCCGCACATCGACATGGCATACACAACCTTATCATACCCATTGAGAACGAAAAAGATATTCCCGATATTCCAGAAAACATTAGAAAAAGCATCCAATTTTTTCCTGTTACAAAAATGGATGAAGTCATCAAGCATTCCTTCGGGAAAAAGAATAAAATTAAAAAGAAATCTGGATCACAAAAAATCAAGAAGGTGTCTAAAACTTCAACTAAACAACCTGCCCTTCGCCTCAATTAGCAGGCTCTGGGAGGAGTCAACTCTCTTTTATAGCAAAGCATATCAATACCTTGAAATAACTCTGAGAATTGACGGTAATCGAAAATCAAGTGAGCAGCCATGTTTAAAAAAGCGCTAAAGAAAAATTTAATCGCAGGGCTTTTGGTTACGATCCCGGCAGCGTTGACCTATATGATTTTGTCTTTTGTCATTACACGTGTTGACAAGGCGATGAAACCTGTCATTACTGGGATTTTGGGGCCTCAGAATATACAATTAATGGAAGAATTCCATGTTCCTGGAATGGGGTTTTTGTTTTTAGCCGTTTTCATTATTGCAGTAGGCTTGGTTGGAACTAATTTTATCGGTAAAAAAGTAGTGGCTATAGGTGAGGGAATACTCCATAAGATCCCAGTGGTTCGGGTCATTTATACCAGCATTAAGAAAGTGGTTGACACAGTATCGTTGACAGAAACACCCAGCTTTCAAAAGATGGTTCTCATTACTTACCCAAGGGAACCCTTAAAAACTTTGGGAATAGTTTGTTGTAATACTCCAGAGGGAATCTCAGGTGATGAAAAAATGCTGAATATTTTTGTGCCTACTTCGCCTAATCCAACGACGGGGTTTCTTTTTATGCTACCGGAAAAAGATACACAACCCCTTAAAATGTCTGTTGAGGAAGGCCTAAAAATGATTATTTCTTTTGGTATGACACATCCAGATGAATCTGCAACCATAAAAAATTAGTATCCTT
>CAZMBO010000021.1:14421-19430 GCA_964564655.1 uncultured Nitrospina sp.
AGATATGGCTTTTGATATTGAAAAGATGAATAAGCTTCCACGGGAAGCTCGGTTTTTTGATGTGAATAGCCTATGGTATTTTTACAATGGCTGGGTGGTTCGAAATCTGTACTCGACACCAATAACACCAAACCAGATAACAGTTTTTTCATTTATTGTTGGCGTGCTTTCGATGGGGTTTTATGTTTCGGATAGATCGGATTCGTTGGTATGGGGAGGCATCTTTCTTTACGGAAAAGTGTTTCTCGATAATATAGATGGAAATCTTGCCCGGGTTCGTGGAACTTCCTCCCGATTCGGTAGGTTTCTGGATTCGCTTTCCGACTTTCTTGTCACAGTTATGGTTTATATCGGAATATCTTTTTATCTTGTGCGGACAACCGGAGATATCGGGTTCTGGTTTTTAGGATTGTTTGGTTTGCTGGCCAGTTTTATGCAAAGCACCTTTTTTGTTTTTTATCTAGTTAGCTACACATCGCGTGTTGGTTCTTATAATAAAAACAGAGTTGATGAAAGTATTACCGAAGAAGACCTGACTTCACCCGAAGAAAACAGGTGGAATTTAAGATTGCAGAAGTTTTTTGTCTGGGGTTATGGCTGGCAAGATAGATTGATTGAAAGGTTAGATTTTTTCAGCCGCAAATTAGCGGGAGTATCAGAAAAACAGAAATCCGCTTGGTATGGAGATCGGCGTTTCCTAACTGCTATCAGCCCCCTATGTATTTGTACAAACAATGTGATGCTGGCGATTTTTTCTTTTCTGGGCCAGGTGGAATTATTTTTAATCTTGTTAATTTTCGTGATGAATTTTTATGGGATAGGTTTATTGATCTGGAAAATTCAAAAATGGAGAATAAATAATGTTATTTGAAATTATTTAATCAGGTAACTCCTGTTTAAGGGCTTTTTCATAACCCACTAACTCCACATAGCCTGTTCCCGTTACCGGCTTTCCTCCCACACTTCCTTTTATTGAGACGCTGCCTTCCCAATAAGAGCCTGAAATGGATCTCAAGTGATAAAGTTCCTGGCTTGAAAAATCAGGAGTAATTATTAAGTGGATATCGGACTCTAAGATATCAATTTCCCAAACAGCAGGATATATGGCTCCTGTTTTTTCGCTGGTCCAAGAGCTTTTATTAGAAATGGAAAACTCATTTAACGTCAGGTGATGGTAATTTTGATCAGCAGAAATGAATGTCCCGCTGGAATTAGGGTCGGTATTACCATTTTTTTTTCGCAACTGGTAGAGCATAATCTCAGTTTGATTATCGAGTTTGATAGAAAACCAATCCCATCCTGCCAAAGATGGGTTTAACGGATTGCTGGAAAATTCATGGTCCATCCAACTGCTTCCTTTTACTTGGAATTTTTCTCCTTTGATAAAAATAGAACCTTCCGTTTTCATTCGGGTGTAGGAGAAATAATGCGAAGCGTTTCCTTTATTACTCCCTTTTATACTTATTCCATTTTTACCGTGAAAGACCCTTTTTTTAATGGGTATGAGGCTGAGTTCTATACCTGTATCGTTCTCTAGAGCTTTTATCTTTTGCATATTTTCTTCGGCCGATAAATTCCAATCAGAATTCCATATCATAAAGCGGTCGGTTGCAGCTCCGGCATTTTTGATTCCTTTCCGATTGATGCGCTCGAAGAAATGGAATTTTTTATTTTGAATATCAGAGACCGTCATGTGCGCGAAATAGATATGATCCACCTTCCATTTCGAAGGATTATTGATGGGGTTGTATCCTTCCAATCCCACTCTAAAAAAGGTGAGCTGATAACCAAATCGTCGACCCTTATCACTTTCCAGGTTTCCAGTGTAATACCACCACTCGACACGGAAATTATCGTGAGAAAAGTCATCGCGGGGAAATTGATAGGTGTAACCGGACACTGCCTCTTGAAATTTGGGTAACGGCTGGGTTCGCTCTTTACCTAAGGCGAAACTGGTAATTTGAGAAGTGAAAATTAAGATTAGTATAAAGATCTGGAGCATGGGCTATCAGGGTTTTCTATAAAACCCCCTTCAAAAATTGTTGAATTTAAATCTATTCTTCGGGGTGAAATAACTCTGCCACAACTTCTCTTCTGTGAAGGAAAATTTTTTCCAGTTCTTTTCGCACAAACCAATGGGCGATTATATCACCTGGAATCCAACCTGGTAGTTTATAAAAGACCCTATCTCTAATAATCGTGCCACCGTCTTTTTCAATAAACTCATGAATATGATGCCAAAAACAATAGGGCCCTCGCGTTTGTCTATCGGCAAAACGAATTAAAGGGATGTATTCAGTTATCTTGGATTGCCAGCGGACGGGCATTCCCCTTATTTTTAAACTATAATCGAGAAGGGTCCCCTCTTGAATAGGTGTCGATGTAACTTTGAGTATTTTAAATTTTAAAAATTTTGGAGTTAGGGCCTCTAGATTATGTGGGTCAGCAAAAAACTCAAATATATTTTTACTAGATTGTGGAACCCATTGTTCAACTAATAAAGTATGTCCGGTTTGATCTCCGATATTTTTAAGAGCACCTTTTATTTTTGGATAGATAAATTTATAGTCCAATTTTTTTAATATGTCTGAAGAAACTTTTTGGCTACCAATAAGTATCTGAGACATCTCTCCAAATAAAATTTTTAGTACCCACGTTGGAACATTGAAGATGGCAGGTCGCCTAATATTTTCTGCTAATGCGGATGTAAAATCCCGATTGGTTACCGGGTTTGGGCTTACAGCATTTACAGGGCCTTCATAGGAAGTGTTGTCGATGGCCTCGATTATTAGTCCTGCAAGATCACGCACATGAATCCAACTCATCCATTGGTTCCCATCACCGATATTCCCTCCCAAACCAAGTTTGAACAGGGGTAACATTTTATCCATAGCACCACCATCAAATCCCAATACCATTCCTATCCGAAAAGCGACTGCCCGTATACCTAAATCCTTAACCTTAAATGTTTCTTCTTCCCAATCTTTGCAAACCTTAGCCAGAAATCCTCGTCCACTTGGTGACGATTCGTTAGGAATAATTGAGTTTTCATAGATACCTATAGCGGATGCAGAGATCCAGGTTTTTATCGGATTGGTATTCTTTCTAAAAAATTCTATAAGGTTTCGGGTGGATACAACCCTTGAGTCATAGATAATTTGCTTTCTTTTTTTTGTCCAAAATCCACTTGCAACATTTTCTCCACATAGGTTGATCACAACTTCAATGCCGTCTTCGTTACGCAGAAGATCTTCTCCCCATTCATAAATTTTACAGGCAACAGGCAAGCGAACTTGAGCGGCTTTGGCGTCACGAGTAAGGACAATTATTTTGTGACCTTTTTCAACCAACAAAGGAAGTAGCGTTTTACCTACAAAGCCGGTAGCCCCGGTAACTAAGATTTTCATTTTTTTTATTTAAGAGTATTAGTAAAACTAATTGTAAGTTTAAAATTATTGACATGTTAAAAATAATCTGTACCGTGATTCTTTTATCAATTTTTATCAAGGAAATTCTAATGGCATATGAAAATTCTCCAATAATTATCGATGAAACTCCAGGGATAAAAAACTATTGTACTTGTGGTGAATCTAACAATAAACCCTATTGTGATGGATCCCACAGCGCACAGGCAACAGGAAAAACTCCAAAAGAATTTATAGTAGATGAGACAAGGCGGCTTGTAATATGTGATTGTGGGAAAACAGGCAATTCCCCTATGTGCGATGGGACTCATTCCAAATCCTAAATCACAATCCGGCCCCTCTCTACAATTACTGATGCAAACGGTTGTCTTCTGTTTGCTCAGTAAATAGGCGGTTCTTCGATTCTTTTTTCTCTGCACACACTCACGATACCGCACAGAGTTATAGAAAACTGGTTAATAGAGCTCAAGGTTAAATTATGCTTTTATAAATCTCCAACATTTCCCGATTATTTCTTTCTAAGGGAAATTGTTCGGCGAGTTCTCTTGCTTTTTTTCCCATATCTTCTCTAGCTGAGAAATCGAAAAGATAATTGATTTTCTCTGCAATTTCCTGGGGATTATATGGGTCTCCAACGACCAAGCCATTTTTTTTTGAATCAATTATATTTGCCGCCCCGCAATATTTCGTGGTGATTACAGGTAGCCCGGTTGCCAAAGCTTCAAGATTGGCATTACCAAATGGCTCATAAATTGAAGGAAGTATAAACAGATCAGCTGCTGCATAAAATTTTTCTATTTCAGGGTCAGGTTCTTTAGCAATTATTCGATTTCGTTTATTAGCTGGCGCATACCGCATGAACTTTTCAAAATTTCCTTTTCCCATTAAAAGTAATCGCCAGTTTTCTTTTGCTAAGTACTCAGTTGACTGAAGCAGAAATTGAAGCCCTTTCCTTTCAAACCCAGAACCCACGAACAATATCAAAATCGAGTCTTCCGGAATTCCCAACTGTTTTCTGATTGATTTACGATAAATATTTTTATTGTTAGGGTGAAAACGATGAAGATCGACACCGTTGTAAACAACAGAAATTTTTTCAGGTGGGCATCTGTAGTTCTCTAGAATATCTTCTTTTACCATTTGGGAAATGGCAATTATTTTTTTACATTGGCCAGATTCAAAAATGTTTTTTTCCAGTTTTAGAATAAGTTGGTGAAAAGGATTTATAAAAAGGAGAAATTTCTTGATCGAAGAAATTTGTTTTTCTCTTTGATACAACCATTTTATATGGCACCCATCACCTGCTCGATAAATATCTTGTAGCCAGGTTTTTTCATGACTTTGAATGATGTCGAAATGTTGCTCCCGGATTTTCTTGGAAACCTTGATAGAAAAAGACAGAGTTCTAAAAAAAGCGTTTAAACCTCGGGCCCCCACAAAGTGGTGATTGATATTACTGTGGTGAGAAGGAATCCAACTATTTGAAAAGATATGAACTTCATGTCCGGATTCAGCAAGTTGATGGATAAATCCATCTACAAATTGTTCGGCGCCACCATAAAGAACAAACTTTTGTCGAATAAT
>CAZMBO010000021.1:19530-23694 GCA_964564655.1 uncultured Nitrospina sp.
GATCGAAAGAAAAGCTGATTTTCCACGGCTACTGGTCAATTCTTCTATCACAAATTCTTTTTCAAGATATTGCCTTAATAACATTACATTATAAGCTCGCAAATGAGTTTGATCGTAATCGATTAAACGTCCTTTTAATACACGCAATCTGTTTTTCAGATGATAAGAATTGGGAACAGAACCGATAAATAGCCCCTCGGGTTTTAATATACGTGATACTTCGGAAACAGTAATTTCTGGATAAGGAAGGTGCTCTATCACTTCTCCTGCTATGACAACATCAAACGATGATGTTGGTAACGGTATTTGAAGGCTGAAATCTGCCCAGATTGTTTCAATATTTAAATTTTTTTTACAAGCCTCTAAAGCAAGTTTGTCAATATCCAGACCCGTTACTTCATTTTGGTCAATGAAATGACGGGTTAATATTCCGTCACGACAACCCATATCCAGAACCTTTCTATTTTTCCCCACCCATTTCTTGAATAGCTGTGAACGTTTTTCTTCTGATATCGACTGATTTCTGCGGTTTCCACCGAGATGGTGTTTGGAATAAAGATCGGAAAGAATTCGCATGTCTCGGCCAGGTTTTTCTGATTCCTCTTCAAATTTTGAAGGTCGGGCTTCTTTTTTCTCTTCCACAATCAATACTCCATTATTTATCTGAAAATTCAGGATAAAGTTTCTTTATACTGTCAATTACATCCTGAGCAGAAATTAATTCTTTACACTCGGGCTTACCATTCCAGCAAACCTGTTTCATTGTTTTAGAAGTACAAGGCCAGCAATCAATATCTTTATGCAGTACCACACTTGTCTCTCCGGAAGGTTTCCAGATTCTATAATCTGTTAATCCGAATAATGCTGTTAAAGGCACCCCGATAGCAGAAACAGCATGCATATAACCTCCATTATGACACACTACAAACTTTGCGTTAGCGGTGATCCCCAGAAGCACAGATAGTTCTGTGGAAATAAAAGTATAAGGAACTTCTTTTGACAAGTATTGAGTTAATCTTTCCACTTGATCAAACTGTCCTGGCCCACAGGTCAAAATAATGCCTAAATTGAAGCGAGTAAAAAAATATTCCATGATTTTTGCAAACTTTTCAAATTGCCATTGATCGTATTTTCGAGCCCCCGGGTGGATAATGCAATACGGTTTTTTTGGGTCATAATTTTTAGAAATTAATAATTCATGCGCACTTTTGCGCCACGCATTACTAACATGAATAATTGGTTTAGGGTCTTTAATGGGAATTCCCAGTTTACTTATCAAAGCTACCTGGTAGTCTATGGGGAATGTGGGTTTTAAATCGGAAAAATTTATTTTCGTATTGTATAGAAACGAACGTTTCGCAAATATATTACCAACCTTGAATCTGGCCCGGGAAAGGAAACACATAACGGCACCCCGGGTTCCTTCATGCATATCAATTGCAACATCGTATCGTTTCCCTATTAAATTTAAATAAAATTTAGCCTGTTTTAGAAAAGAAGTTTTTTCAAAACAGAGAACTTCATCTACATCTGGATGGTTTCTAACAATATCATAAGATGCCGATTCTACCAGAACGGTGAGTTTAGCATTTGGGAGGTGCTTTTTTATGGGGGCATATACCGCTGTATTATAGACCACATCTCCAATGGATCTGAGTTTGATCAAAAGTATTTTTGCATCTGGTTTAATGTGGTCTTTAATATGGAATTCCAAAATCCAGTCCCTTAATTATTGAGCGGTAGTTAGTTTTTCAATTTTCGATATGAGTTCTTTCTTTATAACTTTAAGGTCATAAAGTTCCTGGCAACGTTTTCTAGCATTTTGACCTTTCAGTCGAGCTTCTTCAGGATTTGCAAAAATATTTTTTATTGTTTTTGCAAGTTGCTCAGGGTTCCCCGGCTCAATGAGATAACCATGTCCACCCAAAACTTCCGGGATATCTGAAATTGGAGTTGTAATAATGGGTTTTGCCATCGCCATTCCATCAAATAATTTCGCGGGAATCTGTCCTTGTGTGTCTGTCGTATCTCTCTGTGGAATGGCGAGAATATCAGCAGCAGAAAGATAATCTGGCAATTCATTGAAAGGTATTTTGGGAATAGTAATCACCTTATCTTGGTTAATTTTCATATTATCCATATACCGTTGGACGGATGAACCGGCACCAACTAAGACCAACCTGATATCGGGGTCACTAATTTTTTCCATTGCTGTAAATAATTCTTCCGTTCCTTTATGAGGCCTTGGTGTTCCTAGAAACATGACAACACGCTTACCTTCCAGTCCCAGTTTGGCCTTCATACTATCTGCATCGAAATTTTCTGGATTAAGTTTGGATGTGTCGCGACAATGATAAATTAAAGAACCTGAAAATTTATTTTTAAGAAACCGATTACTAACAATCGTTGAATCCGCATAACCTGTAAAATACTCCATAAGCCAGGTATACGGCAATCCACTGGGATTAGAAAAATTAAGGAAGCGACCAACCTTGCCCCAAAATCCTGTATGATAGAAAAACCCTAATTCCCAGTCATCAATATCCAAAATGACTGGAATATTTGAAACCCATTTTTTTATTAAGGCAATCCCAAAACTTGTAGGTCGAGGCTTACAAGCGATCAATATATCGGCATCAATATCTTTGACCATTTTCCGAATAGTTGAAATAAAAAAAGGGTATCTTTTCCAAGGATAGGAACGAATAGGAATATCCATATCTTTCATAGGAAACCAAATATCGCCAGATCTGGAAGGGCCAATAATTTCCACCTTATATCGTGAAGTAAGAGCCATTGCCAATAGCCCTGCTCTGCCTAGGGAATTATTAGAAAGATCGAAGCACAAAATACAAATTTTCACAGTTTTTTAAACGCCTGATTGGAGTAAATTATTTTGAGTGAGTTTGGACAATTAGTGGCTCAATTGAAATATTATTCCAGTGGTTTTGGGTCAGGACAATGCGGACCTAAAAATTAAAAGTAAATATAAGATTAAGTGTATAATATAAGCCAGTTTCGCTACATTTTATCTTAAGATAAAGTTTATTTGTTTTTTTATCTATTCCTGCCTATGTCAAGCCTTCTTACTCTTTCCTCAATCAAATCAAATGAGAAAATTATTTTATACTTCTGGATGGTCTTTTGTTTTTTAACTCTGACCTATAAACTTGGGGAAGTTCCGCCTTACCATGCGGATGAAAATTTCTATGTCGAATCATCTCTCCGAATGGTTGAATCAGGTGATTATATTACCCCTGTCTACCATGAGAAAAAGCGTTTTGCAAAACCCATTTTATATTACTGGATGGTTGTTTCATCTTTTAAAGTATTTGGTGTTAGTTTGGCCTCAGCTCGTATACCCTCGGCAATATTTGGAACCTTAAGCATTGGTCTAATCTTCTTGCTAGGACGTAAGTTATTTGATAGCCGGGTGGGCTTGTTTAGTTCATTTATACTACCTACTATTTATCTTCATTTCCAGATATCTCGATGGTCAACAACCGATATGGCGTTGAGCTTCTTTATTCTTCTTGCCTTATATCTTTTTGTGCTTTTTTACAAAACAAATTTTCAGAAAAATACTTATGCCTATCTTTTCTATATATCAATGGGGTTAGGGTTTATGGTAAAGGGGCCCCCCGCAATTTTAATTCCTAGTTTAACCATTTTAGGATTTTTAATTGCAACTAAAAGAAGAAGCTGGTTTGCAGATTTACATATTGGCAAGGGGCTGATCATTCTATCAATTATAATTTTACCCTGGTTTGTAGCTATGTTTTGGATGCATGGGGAGGAATTTACAAGTCATATTATAGGTGCCGAGATTAAGAATCGACTGGCTCACAATACACCGTTCAGTTTTTATTATGTTGGTGTCCTATTTCGTTACCAACTTCCCTGGTCACTTTTTTTTCTTTTTGCAGTATTGAAACAATTTGGATTTTTAGGGCCTATAAACAGTAAGGATATGGGTTTTATCGAACGAATAAAAGGACTTGGAAAAAAATTTACTAAACATGCAAAACTACTTTTTAAAGAAGGGAATGAATCCCTAGCTTTTTGTTATACATGGGTTGTGGTTTGTTTAGTTTTGTTTATTCTCCTTCGGGTGGAGCATAGCCGTTATATGCTCCCTTGTTTTCCTGCGGTTTCAATATTAAC